>JAMCQQ010000025.1 GCA_023379515.1 Actinomycetota bacterium | reverse complement strand
CATTAAAGTCCCTTTATTCTTTGTCTCTGATTACTTTTATCATTAATAACAACAAGAGCTCGAATCTTTGCTTCAAAGAGCTTTTGATCTATTTTTTCCTGAATTGATAAAACTGCCTGTTGTTCAAATGAAGATAAAATTCTGGCTGGTCTGGCATTAGGGACTTTAATGTTTTGCTGGTAGGCATAAGAATAAGATGGTTGAGTTTTACTGCTTCCATGAGATATTTCGGAAATTGCCCAGGCAAGTTCCATAAGCGCTTTGTTTGTAAGGTTAAATAATAGTTTAAATATTACATAAAACACTTGAATATACCATGCAAAGTGAGGTCTATTTATATATCCTAAGACATCTTCGTTATGTAAAATTTTGTTGGATAAAATATTTGTTTCATGTCTTAAAGTTGGAGACAGAACAATTTGAAAAGAAATAAGCTCTGTCGGTTCAAGTTTGGTCATAGCCCCTGTTATGTATGCTACCGGATCATGTTCCGAAAGAGTATTTTGTTTTTTTAGAGGAAAGGCGAAATGATTCTTAAGTTTCCATTCAATAACCTTTGCCTGTGTTAAATCTTTTGGTAAATATTCTTCAACCTCTTTTACTTTTACGTCAGGAAGATAAGACAACAAATCTCGTCGTAAAATATCTGCTTCCTCTTTTGACGACCTAATAATATATCTAATCCCTTGAGTTCTATTTGAAACAATTTCTAATGAGAATATAGTTTTCCGACCAAGAAGTGAATTGAAGAAATTAGTTTTATATCCCAAATCATGGAAAACAGAAAAAAGTTGTTGAGTAGTGTAGGCTGTTTTTTCTGTAAATGCAGGAGGAGTAATTTCAAGTAACACCGTTTCCTGTTTTAGATACCTCTTTAATTTCCAGAGGGTATAGATAACAAAGGCAATAATTAGAAAAATAACGAAGATAATAACTAATGGGAAAAAGAATGGACTGTGTTGTTGCCAACTAATAAAAGAGTCCTTTAAATGAAGAAAATTTATCCAGATCCCATGAAGGATATTTCCAGCCTTATATTTTTCTATATTTTTCATTCTCTTAAGGCAGGAATATAAAAAACGATCTTAGCACAAAGATTAATGGAAATAAAGGGCAAGAAGTTATTCAGTGGGTATTTTTCTATAACGCACACTTCTTCCCAAACCAAGCCTTTCTATCTTTTTAAGATCTAAAAGCTTTGTCAGAATCTGAAAAACTGTTGGTCTTGCAATTTTAGTTTTTTTAGCTATCTCTTTGGGAGTCGCTTCCGGTACATTTTGCAAATATTCCCAAACAACTAACTGTTTATTTGACAAAATTGTTTCAAGATTTTCAGATGTCAATAAACCCAAAGCCTGTTCTGATTGTATTAAAATAATGTCCAGGAAAAAATTTAACCAATCTATAATATTATCTTTTTTTGTTTTAAAAGTTTTTTGACTTTTTCTTAAAGCTAAATAATACGCAGGTTTTTGGTCTTCTATTAGTTTTTCATGAGAAATATAAGGCATATATAAATAGCCTTCTTTTAGAAGTAGAAGATTAGTTAAGATTCTTGATAATCTGCCATTTCCATCAGTAAATGGATGAATATTTAAAAACTCCACCAAAAAGTTTCCAACAATTAAAAGTGGATGATAAGTCTTAGCTCTAAAAGACTCCTGTGTCCATTCCACAAGCTCCTGCATGTATTTTGGGGTAAGATATGCAGGAGTGGTATCAAATAACACTCCAATTCTTTTTCCATGAAGATCAACCATTTCGACTCTATTTTCCCCTCTTTTATACTCACCTTTATGTAATTTATCCTTTTCAACATATTTAAGTAATTCTTTATGGAGATGTTTTATGCTGTTTTCACTGAATTTAATACTGTCAAAAGCATTAAAGACATTCTCCAGTAATTCAAAATAACCTTGAGCTTCCTGTTTATCCCGATCAGCAAATTTTTGTACAGCTAATCCTTGCATTAATTTTTCAATGTCTTCGTCTGATAATTTTGCTCCTTCAATGCGAGTTGACGCGCCAGTTGAGGTAATAAGAACAGATCTTTTTAATCTTCCTAAAAGGTAAGGATTAAGATTTGCACCAGCAGACCATTGACCCTTTAGCTCGTCTATTCGGGCTATTTTGGTCAATATTTCGGGTGATATTTGAGACAATCTTTTGTTGAATTTATTTATTCTAGCCATAGTTACTCCTATCTATATTGGATTATATGTGATTATATGTGAATAGTCAAGTTTAGCCTTAAAATACTTGTTGACAAAAAGAATAATTAGGTATAAACTATCCACAATACGGATAAATACGAAACTACTACAATGAATGAGAATATTGAGAACAAAAGAGTAAAAAAAAGAGGAGAAATTAAAACCCCAAAGTTATCTCTTGATGAAAAACTTAATATCCTAGCAAACATTATTGTTGATCGCCTCTTTGAAGAACAAGCACAAGGAAATCTTAATTTTACAACTAACGGGAAGAAGGAATAAATTATGCAAGGATGGAAATATGCTCAAGAAAATGCAGTCGCAGCAGTTCGTGTATCCTCTATAAAACAGGGATTACAAGGTGATTCTCCCGAAGCTCAAAAAGAACAAATAGAACAATTTGCAAAAATACACAATATAAATATTAAGAAGTTTTTTGTGTTTATTGAATCAGCATCAAAAGAAGAACAACCAGTCCAAGAAGCAATAGATTACTGTAAAAATCCCAAAAACGATATCCAGCTTTTTATCATCAAATCAATTGATAGATTTACTAGGGGAGGATCTTATTTTTACGACCATTTAAAAATGCAACTAACACACTATGGAGTAAAACTAGTTGATATCTATGGCATTATTAGTAACCAGGAAATTAATACTTTAGAGCATTTAGGCGTAGAGTATAACTGGAGCATATATTCACCAACCAAAAAATCTGAAATTTTGGAAGCAGAAAGGGCAAAAGATGAAATACGTGATATTTTAACCAGAATGATTGGAGCAGAAATTAGATACACCAGACTTGGATATTATTGTGGGATTCCGCCCTTTGGCTATGTTAACGAAAAAATTGAAACAGAGCACGGAAAACGAGTCGTTTTAAAACCTAATCCAACAGAAGCACAATGGATTACTCGTATGTTTGATCTACGAATAAGGGGAGACTTAACTGATCGGCAAATTGTTGAAGAAATTAATAATCTTGGATTTAAATCAAGAGCTCGTTACCGCCGAAACCCAGTAGGTAAAACCCAAATAATAGGTAAAAAGGGCGAAATAAAATTAAATATAAAACAATTCTGGAAATATATTGAAAATCCAATTTATGCAGGCATAAATACTCATAAATGGACGAAAAATCAGCCTGTAAAAGGACAATTTGAAGGACTTATAAGTATAGAAAAATTCAATCAGGCAAATAGAGGAAAGATTGTAATTGAATTAACAAATGGCGAAGTAAAAATCGAAAGAAGAAAACCATCCGACTGGCAACTTAAAAAAACTGTTTGGAATCCAAATTTTCCATTTAGACGTTATGTTTTATGTCCCGGCTGTAAAAACTTTCTCTTTGGTAGTGCATCCAGAGGCAGACTTGGTAAACATTATCCAGCTTATCATTGTAATAAAAGAGGTCATTATTTTAGAGTTCCAACAGAAAAATTTGAGATAACAATACGTAATTTTGTAAAAGGACTAGATGTCACAACGGAATATATACAAGCGTTAAAAGAAAAATCCTTAAAAGAATGGCAAAGACGTATGGCAGAGACTAAAATTGATGTATCAGAGATAGATAAAAAAATAGAAAAACTTAAATTCTCTGAAAAAGAACTCATTGAGAAAATTAAGGTTATGTCAGTACCTGTGGTAATTAAATCATTAGAAGCAGATTTACTTAAATTAGGGAAAGAAATAAAAGACCTTGAAGAAGAGAAAGAAAAAAGAGACAGCGATTATATAAATATGGAGATTGTGGCACAAAAGGTTGGAGAATTTCTGGAACACCTTGAAGATTTGCTTCTGGGAAGCAAAGATCCTCTTAAAAATGCGGCCTATTTTGGGATTGTTTTTCAAACTCCTCCAACATACCAAGAATTAATTTCTGGAACCGCTAGTTTGGAGCCTTGTATCAAGCTAAACGATGAATACAAGCGTACTCATTCTCTAAGTGTGGACGATGAGGGACTCGAACCCCCGACATTTGCAGTGTAAATGCAACGCTCTACCAGCTGAGCTAATCGTCCATGGTGCCGAGGACAGGACTCGAACCTGCATGCTTTTTAAGGCGCTACCACCTCAAGGTAGTGGGTCTACCAGTTTCCCCACCTCGGCTTGTTTTTTAATAATATCTAAAGCTAATAAAATTTTTAATCTTTTTCTTTGAAGACAAGGTAAATTATTCTTATAATACATTTTTCTAAGTAATATAATAGAACTTTTCTTTGCAAATTTTAAAGTATATGTCGATTTACCTTGAAAACGCAACTTCCCTTCAACACCACAAAGCTCCACAATTTTAGCTTTAGATATTATTA
>JAMCQQ010000024.1 GCA_023379515.1 Actinomycetota bacterium | reverse complement strand
ATGGAAAAAATAAAAAAGCAATTCATAAACGAACTTGAAAAAGGCAGCCAGGTTGACTCTGTGTTCCTGATTAGAAAAAAATTGATAAAACAGAAAAAAAGCGGGCAGGACTACTGTCTGATTTGTCTTCAGGATAAGGGCGGATCTATAGATGGAGTCATATGGACCGAGGCTTTTGACAGGATCAGCGGCACCGGCAAATTGTTTAATGAAGGCGATTTTGTCAATATAAAGGGTGAAGTTACGGACTATAAAGGTTCAAAGCAGCTGCTTGTAAGCTTTCTTCAAAAGATTGAAGATAAAGCAGAGATACAGTATTCGGACTTTATAAGAACTTCCAATAGAAGTGCTGCTGAAATGCTTTCAGAGGTTGAAACTTTCATAAACAGCATTGAAAATATCTATCTGAAAAAACTGCTGAAGTTATTTTTTGAGGATAAAAAATTCAAGGAAGAATTCAGTAATGCCACTGCAGCAGTACAGTATCATCACGCATATAAGGGGGGACTTATCGAGCATTCTTTAAATGTTGCAAAAATTTGTGACAGACTCTCGGGAATTTATGAAAATACAAACAGGGACCTGCTTATTGCGGGAGCTATTTTACATGATATAGGCAAGATAAAGGAATATAAGGTCGATATGGTAATAAAAATAACAGATGAAGGCAGGCTCTTGGGCCATATAACGATAGGGTATGGAATGATATTAGAAAAAATTAAAGAGATTGAAGCATTTCCCGCAGATTTAAAAGAAAGATTGCTGCATATAATATTGAGCCATCATGGACAGAAGGAATTCGGCTCACCAAAAAGACCAAAAATTCTTGAGGCTTTTATAGTGTATCATGTTGATCACATGGATGCAGATGTCGGAGGATTTAATATTATTCTTGAAGAAAGCGGAGGAAAAACAGACTGGTCCGAATATGCAAGAAATTTCGAGAGATCCATAATGCTTAAAGAATTAAAACCTCAGCAATTTTACTCAGATAACCTGGAGGAAGATACCAGAAGTCAGGACGGACTTTTTTAATTATCATAAATACCCAGGTTTTCAAATATATAAAACTCAATATTATATATTGTGGGTTCTATAAATTCCTCTAAAATTTCATTTTTTGAATTTCAAATGAAGCTTTGGCACAAATTTTATTTACAGGGTCAAGCACAGTTGAAATCTCCGGGGCATAACTAAGATCCAGCATATAAATTTCATTTACTGTCATTTCCTTTGAAATTGCAGCAGCAAGTATATCTATTCTTTTCCCGGCACACTCTTTTCCTATCATTTGGGCCCCAAGCAATCTTTTTGAATTTTTATCTGCAATAATCGTAATTGTTATAGCTTCAGACCCTGATATTGCTTTTATATGTGATTGGTAAGTGTCCGTAATTTTGAAAGCATTAAACCTGAAATCCAATGCATTTTCCAGTCCAATTCCGGTTCTGGCAATTTCAAGCCCAAAAATTTTATCTGCCTTTGTGCCCAATGATCCCGCAAAATTTTCATCTCCGCCGGCAGCATTGCTGCCAGCAATTCTTCCCGTTTTTATTGCATTGTTTGCAGTGGGGATAAAATCATATTTATTTGTCAAAAAGTTTTTTACCAGGCAGCAGTCTCCGGCAGCAAATATATTTGCATAAGATGTCTGTTGTTTCGAGTTGACTTTTATTGCTTTTTTCTCACCAATTTCTATGGATGAATTCTCAATAAAACCTGTGTTGGCTTCAATTCCTGCAGCAAGTACAATAAGATCAGTTTCAATTTCAATCTGCTCACTGATTCCATCTTTTGTATTTGCAGCATTGATTAAAAAAGCAAGACCGGTATTTTTATTATCCAATATTGAATTTATACGCAGATCGGAAAGAATTGATACTTGCGAAGATTTAATCTTACCAATAAGGATGCTGGTGATTTCATCTTCATAGTCTTTAAATATTTTTTTGGTCTTTTCAATAATCGTTACTTTTATGCCAATTTTATTTAATGCTTCGGCAATCAACAGCCCCACAGAACCTCCACCAATTACTGCTGCATTTTTTGGATTTTGTTCTTTGATGAAATTTTTTAAATTGATTGCATCAGGAATATTGCGAAAATTAAATATATTTTTTGCATTAATTCCGGGAACATCCAGTACGATTGGTGAAGCACCACTGCATATTATTAATCTATCATATTTTAAAGTTCCCGTTACTTTGGAAGAGAAGAGAATTTCTTTCTTGAATGGATTTATAGATACAACCTTGTGATTCAATAAAATTTTTATATTTCTTTTTTCTTCAAAAAAGCTTGGAGGGTAAGCAAATAAATCGTCAATTTTTTCAATCGAGCCTGAAATAAAATATGGCATTCCGCACGCACCATAAGAAATATAATCTCCTCTTTCAAGAACCTTAATGTCAAGAGAAGGGTTAATTCTTTTTGCCTGGCTTGCCGCTGCAAGACCGGAAACATTACCTCCTATAACAATCAAATCTTTATATATATTATTGATCATATTTCAATTATATTTACAGGTTAAATATTTTTCTTTCTTCCAAATATTAAATTTCCGAGAAAAGAGTACCCAAGATCCATTGCAGCATTCGGACACATTTCACTGCAGCAGTAACACCTGATGCATTTCTTATAATCAAGTTTTAATTTTTTACCTTCAATTATTATAGCATTTTCAGGACAAATATCCCTGCAGGTTCCGCAAAGATCGCATTTAATTTTGTTCTGATAGGGTGATGGCGATAATGTATTTCTTATAAAAGGAAAAATATAAGTATTTATAAATCTGTTTTTTGTGATCCTGTCAATATTTGTATGCTTAGGCAGTATAAAGTTTTTTATAATAACTTCTTCTATTATTTCACCCGATATTTCGATATTTTTAAATTCAAAACCTGGCAGATTTCTTTCCCTGGCACAGGAAATCAATGGTATCTGGTTTTCCTTAAATCCCATTATTATGCTGACCACATTATCAAGGGCTATACCATTTGTACTTGCAAGTATCAAACTGGTCTCCCTTGCTTTTCCACTCATGCCGGGTCCTTCACCTTCCATGCCTAAAATACCATCCATTATGTTTAATACCGGTTTTTTGAAAAGATAAATATCCAGAAGCATGTCATTGAATTTGTGTATATCCATGAATTTGGTATGCAGTAAGGTCTTGGTTCTTCCATGAATTATTCCATACATGTTTTTTACTGATCCCGTCATTCTTGTCAAGCTGTGAGTCTTAAATTTCGGAAGATTTATTATTAAATCAGCTTCAAGGACAGGCTTAATGATATCCAGTTGTTTTAGTACTTTGCCATCCTTGAAGGAAACCGTACTGTAACCCGTGTCAAAATTAAGAGTAACACCAGGCATATTCAGAAAATATTTAAAACCTGTAATTCCATATAATTTGGAAAGGTCCCTCTTAGTATGAGGAGTTGCAACTCCCGGGCTATCTGCAATAGTGATCTCTACGCTGCTCCCTGCAATTTTTTTTATTATATCAATAACGCTTTCCACAAATACAGGATGGGTGGTTACTGCTGAAGCAGGTGCAGATGGTGAAAGTAAATTTGGTTTTAGAAGTATTTTTTTTGCGCCTGATATATATTTTTCAAAGCCGCCTGTCAGAGAGACACATTTTTCAATCTTTTGCGACAGTTCCCCTTTATCATAAGTGCTGCATTTCTGTATTGCTACTTTGTCTTTTATTATGTTTTTATTTTCTCTGTTATTTTCCATTCTGTTCTTTGCCAAAAATATTTTTACCAATTATATAATATTTTTAAAATTTTTGATTAAATATTGAAAATCTCCTTGATATTTAAGTATAATGTATGTACTTA
>JAMCQQ010000023.1 GCA_023379515.1 Actinomycetota bacterium | reverse complement strand
CGGTAAGTCAGCGCATGCAGGAATGTCTCCAGAAAAGGGAATAAATGCTCTAAAAATTGCCGCCGAAGCAATCTGTTCATTAGATCTAGGAAGAATTGACCATGAGACAACAACAAATATTGGAACAATTCAGGGAGGAGTAGTGGTAAATAGTGTGCCGGATAAGGTAGTAATGAAAGCAGAAGTCAGAAGCAGAAATCAGAAAAAATTCAAAATACACGTAAATAAAATGACGGACTCATTTAAAAAGGTGGCCAAAAAATATGGCGGAAAAGTAAAAATAGATTCGCGCCAAACAGCTACCGCTTATAAAGTTTCCAAGGATAGCCAACTTATTGCAGTTTTAAAAAAGTCTTTTACCAAAAATGGTATTAAAACAAAACTCATGGACATAAATGGCGCAACGGATGGAAATAATTTTTCCAGAAATGGAATTAGTACTGTAACAACCGGTGGCATGAGTGAAAAAATCCACACGACAGAAGAGTATTTGGAAATAGATAAATTTGTTATTGCTGCCAAGTCAATTCTAGATGCAGTCTTACAAGTAGCAAGGATTTAAAAATTTGGAATGAAACGATCCTAGTTGCGGAGTAATTGATTCCCTTTGCTCTAATTACTAGGGCATGACAAAAAATCCATTTATTTAAAGTTAAGAATCTAATATCGAGGCAAATTGTTATTTAAAGATTACTTTCCTGTTAGTCTGGCGTAGGTGATAAATATCAATCCTATTGCAAGAATTGTCAATCCAATTCCCTGAAATGAGCTAATTTTTTCTTTGAAGAAGATATAGCTTAAAATCGCGGTAATAAAAATTGACCCTCCAAACACAATTGGCGCAACGATTGCTACTTTATTCAGAGCATATGCCTTATTCAAAAATATTGTAAACAGGGCGATTACGATACCTGCTATTATTGCAATAAGAATTCCCAGTCTGCTATTTTGAATAGCTTTTCCGTTCATCATCGGAATGAGAATTAAAGTTGGGATGATTGCAGAAATGATTGTTTCTATTGCCGAGGCTAGTACGATATTAATCAACCTTGCAGCATAAGCACCAAGCATTATAACAGCACTATAAGAAATAACTGAAAGAATAATATAAAGCATTAGTTCATTTTAATCACACTAAAAAAAATAAGCAAGAAACAAGGTTTAGAATTTTGCCCTCTTGACAAGCAACTACTTATGTGATATATTTCTAACATAAGGTTAATTATATCTAACACTATGATAGCAAAAGTTAATTGGTTTAATAGAAGAAAATATACTGGTTGGGGATTAATGCCCAAAACTTGGCAAGGTGTTTTGTACGTCATGATAATTGCCGGAATAATTGCTTTTATCCAAAATTTACCTCTTAATGAGCCAATAAAAATGGTTCTAACAGGAATTTGGGCAATCTTTGTTTTAATTGATGTTTTGCAAGTTATGGCCGCAATAAAGCTTGATGAAAGAGAGCAAAAAATTGAAGCTATTGCTGAGCGTAACGCATCATGGACTATGGTAGCATCAACAGCCTTGGTTATTTTATACGTTAGTACTATTGGTAAGGACTTAAGAGGTATAGATTTAATGCCGGTTCTAATTTTTCCAATCTTTGCAGGGGTAATTATCAAGGGATTAACTAACTTTATCCTAGACAGAAAAGGAGTATAAGGATGAAAAATGAATACCAAGATCAAAGAATACCGGGCAAAATATAATCTGACTCAAGAAGAACTAGCGGAAAAAGTTGGGGTCAGGCGCGAAACAATCGTTTTTTTGGAA
Organism: Actinomycetota bacterium; assembly: GCA_023379515.1. Next base: position 7,865 of record JAMCQQ010000023.1, on the reverse strand, counting down.
AAAGGAAAATATAATCCTTCTTTAAAACTCGCCTATGACATTTCTAAAATCCTAAAAGCAAAAGTAGAAGACATATTTTTCTTTGAATAATCATACATAGTTGCATCTTACAAAAAAATATGTATATGATGTATGTATGAAGGAATTAGCTAAACACCATAGGTTGTTTCTGGTCTTTCTAATCCTCTTTATCCTTGTAGCCCTTATAGATATTCTCAATTTCGATCGAATTAGTTACAGTTATTTATGTGAATTGACTGCTTCGGTCTCAAATACCCCATGCTCCACTTTTTATGATATTCCAATTTGGCACGTTTATTTATCTCTGGCAATTTTAGCAGCCTTATACCATGTTCACGGAGAAGTTAAACTCACCAATAAACATCTTTCATCTAAATAATCTCTTTAAGCCTTTATTGACTTCGATTCTTTAATTTGTAAAACTGGAATTGCATAATTAAATTAGAGGAGGTGATATGAATGATTAAAAATGGATTTATTGCAGGGATTGCCGTTCTAATCCTTGCCCTACTGTCTAATTTTTTTGTCTCGATATTAGTTCCAACTGTTGCGAGGGAATATCAAAATCCGAATATCTTTAGGCCATGGCAAGATCCATTAATGATGGCTTTTTTTGCTTATCCTTTTATATTAGGATTAGTAGCTGCCTATTTATGGAGTCTTTTAAAAGAGCATCTCAAAGGCAATGCTCTAATTAAAGCATTTCAATTTGCCAAGATTTATTTTATTATTGCAACCATTCCAGGAATGTTTATAACTTTTACGACTTTTAAGCTTTCCTATGCAATAGTTTTGGTCTGGGCTATTTCAGGACTTTTAGAAGCGTTTGTTGTAGGATTAGTTCTTGCTAAAGTAGTAAAAGAATAGAAAGAATTAGTTAAAGGTAACTTTTTTCTTACATTCCTCTTCAATCTTTTTTATTCGATTGGTGTCTAATTAATCTTAAATTATCTTATGCAAAAAATTGTTCCAAGTCTTTGGTTTGATAAAAATGCGGAAGAAGCAATAAACTTTTATATCACTGTTTTTAATGAAGCTCCAGAGAGCAATAAAGATTCAAAAATAATAAAAATAGAGAGGTATCCTGAAGGAAAACAGATAGGTCCAATTGAAAACATGGAAGGAAAAATATTAACAGCAATTTTTGAACTTAATGGTCAAAGATTTATGGCGCTTGATGGAGGACCAATATTTAAGTTCAACGAGGGCATCTCGTTCTACGTAGAATGCAGGGATCAAGAAGAGGTTGACTATTTTTGGCAAAAACTGTCCGCGGTCCCAGAATCAGAGCAATGCGGATGGCTCAAAGATAAATTTGGTCTTTCATGGCAGATTATTCCAAAGCAATTAGGAGAATTTCTTTCCGATCTGGATAAAGAAAAAGCAGGAAGAGTCATGGATGCAATGCTCAAGATGAAAAAGATTGAAATAAGTGGTCTTAAGAAAGCATATGATGGGGAATAATTACCGGATTGTGATAGAATAATACCGATGACAAAGAACCTTTTTTGGATCGGTTTTTTTCAGGCAACAGCATTGGTAATTTATTGCGCACTGATTGCTTTATTTATCTGGAATGCAAACCAAATCTTTGGGAAAATTACAGATTTTAGAGGTCCACTATTGTTCCTGTTAATCTTTGTAACTTCAGCTTTAATTTCAGGAGTTTTAACCTTAGGTTATCCTTTCCTGCTTTGGCAAAAAAAGGAATCCCAAAAAGCGCTAAAACTTGTTTTTTATACTGCCGGATTTTTAGTTGTCTATGCAATTCTTACTGTTTTTCTCCTTCTTTTGAAATTCTAAGATGATAAATTTTAAATCTCCAAATGAATATGAATCGGGAGATATTCTTATCCCAAATTCAGTAATAAAAGAAAGAATAAGAGAAATTGCCGAAAAAGTAAGAGAAGATTTCAAAAATAAAGATCTCTTAATTGTAGGAGTTTTAAAAGGAGCTTTTAAATTGGTCTCTGATTTTACCCAAGAGCTTCATGAATTAGGTTTTCATCATCTACATATTTCATTTATTGCTTTAAAAAGTTATCCGACGGGAACTGTAGCTCAAAGAGAAGCAAAGCTTACAAAAGATTTAGACGTAGATCCAAGTGGAAGAGACGTTCTAATAGTTGATGATATTTTAGATACAGGGAAAAGCTTATCGTTGATAACAGACATTATTAGGAAAAAGGGAGCAAAATCAATTAAATCTTTTGTATTATTGGATAAACCCGAGAGAAGAGAGGTCAATTTCACTGCAGATTACATCGGAATAAAAATTCCCAACATTTGGGTTCAGGGTTATGGGATGGATACTGAAGAAACAGGAAGAGCAGAACCCAATATTATTGTAGGTCCTTTTAAATATTGAAATGTCCCCTGTCTTAGATTCGGATTTGCATCAAGGTGATATAATTGCCGTATGAGAAACTTCTTGTTGGGGTTTCTGGTAATGCTTCTAATAGGTGTAGTTGCTTTTGTCGCCTATAGGTTTGGTTTTTCATCCAAAATTCAAAGTCTCACCCCTTCTACTATTGAAACAACAACTCAGACCATTGATGATGTTACTAAGATACCATCATCGACTACAACCACAACTCTTAAAACATTGAACGATCTTGAACTAATCAGAGAGGCTCTTTTTAAAAAAAATAATTGGAAAGACTCTGACGGAATAATAGTTAACGTTTCTACAAATAATGGTCTATACGCAAGTGGAACTGCAACGTCTCAAGGCGGAGGAGGATATTTCTTTGCCGCAAAAACTAATGGTATTTGGGAAATTGTCGCAGACGGAAACGGTGTAATTCTTTGTTCTGCTTTATCAAAGTATCCGGATTATCCAAAAACACTTATTCCGGAATGTTGGGACGAATCAAGTCAGAAAAATATAACTAGGTAATAAAAATACTAGTTATGTTGTGTTCCACGCCTTATCCCCTTTTTTCTCCTAGCATGAGGGCCTTTGCCTAATGTTTTTCTTTTAGATTTTGCCATTTTACCTCCTTAATTATTTTAACATGTTTTGTTTTTTAATATCGTATTGTTCTTACAATTCTTTTACTTATCTTTAATCTATTTTTGTTTGGAAATAGTTGTAAAATTATTTCTATGTATAAGCTTCCGGATTTACCATATGAATATAATGCACTTGAACCCTTCATTGATGAGGAGACAATGCGTGTTCATCATGATGGCCATCATGCTACTTATGTCAAAAATTTAAATGACTTACTTTTAGGGCATGAGGAATTTTTAGATATGGAAGTTGAAGGTTTATTAAAATCTTTAAATAAAATACCTGAGGATATTAGATTAAAGGTTAAAAATAATGCAGGAGGACATTATCATCATTCACTTTTTTGGGAAATAATGACTCCAAACAGACAGGATAAGCCAAAAGGTAAACTACTTGAAGCGATTAATGAAAAGTTCGGTGATTTTGAAAAATTTAAAGATAAATTTACTCAGTCAGCTCTTGGACTATTTGGCAGCGGATGGACTTGGCTAGTTTTAGATAAAGACAATTTGGAAATTGCCAATATTCCTAATCAGGATTCTCCAGTATCAATCGGACATTATCCTATTTTTGCAATCGATCTTTGGGAACATGCCTATTACTTAAAATATAAAAATAAAAGAGCAGATTATATTGAAGCTTGGTGGAATGTAGTGAATTGGGAAGAAGCAGAAAGGAGGTATTTAAAAGCTTTCTAATATGGAAAACAATGTCTACGGTAAAAAAAGACCACTTTGGCAATGGATAATTATTTATTTAATTATAGCCATAGTAGTTTATGGTGCAATTTATTACTTATTCTTGCAAAGAGGGGGAAGCCAACCAATTTATTAATGTGCAACTTTCATACTATTGTTATAATCAGTAAACTTCATGAAAAAAATAATAGTTAAAGAAGAAGACATTATTGGTAAGGTTATTGATAATTATCCAGAGGCATCTATTGTTATGCTTAATTATGGCCTTCGTTGTGTTGGATGTTTTGCAGGTAAGTTTGAATCAATTAGAGAGGGAGCAAAAAGTCACGGAATGACAAATGAACAAATAAAAAAAATGGTTAAAGAAATTAATAAAGCAATTAACCAATGATTCCTATTTTTTCTTCTTTATATCTTTTCTTTCGGCATTAACCCAATTTCCATGCGTTTTCTCGACAAAATCTTTTTCCTTTTTATTTTTTCTGTGGGCATCTTCAAGTTCTTTAGGAATTGTTCGACCCTCACTGACAAAAAAATTATAAATTGCTTCTTTTAACGCATCGACTGCTAACAAAGAACAATGTATTTTTATTGAAGGAAGACCTTTTAAAGATTTAGTTACGTCATCTTTGTTTATTTTTAAAGCTTTTTGAATTGTTTTTCCTTTAACAAGTTCAGTTATTGCACTACTCGTGGCAATTGCCGCTGCACAACCATAAGTTTCAAATTTAATCTCTTTAATAATTTCTTGACGTTTTATTCTTTCTACTTTTATATAAAGATACATAACATCTCCACAGACAATATTTCCGACTTCTCCCATCCCTGAAGGATTTTTAATCTTTCCAAAATTTTTAGGATTTCTGAAATGTTCCAACACTTTTTCAGAATATGAACCAATATTTGTCATATTATTTAATCTTAAAAGGAGAAATTTTTCTTAACCTTTCCACAATATTAGGCAATACCTTTAGAACGTAATTTATATCACTTTCCTTGGTCCATTTTCCGAGACTAAAACGAATAGATCCATGGGCATCTTCAGGGTTTTTACCCAAAGCCATTAATACATGACTCGGACTTAAGGAATTTGAAGAACATGCAGATCCGGTAGAGACAAAAATACCTTTCATATTTAATTCTAAAAGCAGTGATTCACCTTCGACGAATGAAAAAGTAATATTTGCGTTGTTTGGTAATCTGTTTTTTCTATCGCCATTTAATTTAGTATCGGGAATTTTTGTTAAGATCCCCTCAATTAATTTATCTCTAAGATTCCTAATTCGCTCTTTTTCTGTTTCTAAATTTCTTATACAAATTTCTGCTGCTTTAGCAAAGCCAACAATAGATGGGACATTTACGGTTGAAGATCTCAGCGAATTTTCGTGACCACCACCATGAAGAAGTGGAATAATCGGAATACCTTGCCGTTTATAAAGAAAAGCAATTCCAATCGGTCCATAAATTTTATGAGATGAAACTGTCAGTAAATCAATAAAATCCTTTTTTACGTCAATTTTAATTTTGCCGAAAGTCTGGGAAGCATCAGTATGAAACAAAATGTTATTTTTACGACAAATTTTACCTAATTCCCTGATATTTTGAATTGTTCCGATTTCGTTATTTCCATGGATTACTGAAACAAGAATGGTCCCTTTTTTTATAGCTTTTTTTAGGTCTTCCGTTGAGACGAAACCCTTTTTATCTACCGGCAATAATGTAACCTCAAAGCCTTGGTCTTTGAGCCAATTTGCTGATTTTAGAACAGAATCATGCTCAATGGATGAAACAATAATATGATTGCCTCGATTTTTACCGACAAGCGCAACGCCTTTCAGAGCAAGATTATTTGCTTCTGTTGCGGAGGAGGTAAAAATAATTTCCTCAGGGTTTGAATTGATAATTTTAGCAAATAATTTCCTTGATTCCTCCAAAGCCTTAGCTGCTTGTGCTCCTTTTTGATGAAAAGAAGAAGAGTTGCCAAAATGTTCTGAAAAATAGGGAAGCATTGCTTTTAAAACTTTTGGGTCTATAGGGGTAGTAGAAGCATAATCTAAATAAATATTTTTAGACATGGGTAACATTCTACCATATTTAGTAAGCGTTTTAGGAAAGAAGGAATCCGCCGTCAACAACAATTTGACTTCCTGTCATGTATGAAGACATGTCGGAGGCTAGAAAAAGAGCAACTTTGCCAATGTCGTCAGGTTCTCCCATTCTATGCATCGGAATACCTGCCAGGAAAGCTTCTATCGCTTTTGCTTGGTCAGCTCCTGCTGGTGTAGGCTGTTGCATTTTTGCAACCCCTGGTGTTGCAATTCCTCCCGGAGCAATGGCATTAACCCAGATCTTATGAGGCGCTAGTTCCAAGGCAACGTTTTTCGTGAATCCCCAAACTCCATGCTTGGAAGCATCATAACAAGCTAAACCAACCATAGAAGGATGAATTGCGTCAATAGAGGTAATATTAATTATTTTTCCTCCCTTTCCCTGTTTAATCATTTGCTGGGAAACGTATTTAGTTGTCAAAAATACTCCTTTTAAATTTATGGCAATAACCTTTTCAAAGTCTGGCAGTTCCATTTTAATGATCGGGATACAAGGATAAATTCCTGCATTATTTACTAGAATATCTACAGATCCAAAAAGGCTAACTGTTCCCTCAACCAGTTTCTTTACCATTTCTTCGTCTGAAATATCTATGCAAATTGCTTTTACTTTATAGCCTTTGGCTTCTAGGTCAAGGCTTGCTTTTTCGCCTTCTTCCTTTGTACGGTTTGCGATAACTACATTGGCACCTGCTTCACCTAGTCTTTCTGCAATTCCCAATCCAATTCCTATGGCGCCACCGGTTACAATAGCAGTTTTTCCAGATAAGTCGAGCATTTTTGATATTGAATTTTTTTCCATTTTATATTGGCCAAATTTGTTGACCTGTCTCAGAATCCCAAACAAGGATTGCCTTAGTTGGGCAAGATTGAGCTGCCATTAAAATATTCTCAGCCGTGTCGCTACTGTCTCCTTCAATAATAGCTTTATTTTCATTATCTAATTGAAAAGTTGAAGGAGAAATAGCAACACAGGTTGCTGCTCCTATACAAAGATGTCGAATGACCTGAACTTTATATTTTCCAATTTGAAAAATTTTGTCTTCCCCTTGGGTTTGAGTAGATTGGTTGCTCTGGTTTTGATCATCCATCATTATTTAGTATAAAGAGTCGCAATTTATTTTTCAATAATACTATCTATATTTTTCCAATAACTGAGAAACATCTCTTTTTGTTAGAACATTCTCAATCAATGGTTTTTGGCTGATTTGCTTAATTTGAGATTCATAGGAGGGCTTTTCAACCTGATAAATAATTCCTAATGGAATTTTTCTCTCTCCCCATTCTAAAGATTTTTCAAAAGCTTTAATTTTATCTGTCGGGTCGTATTCAGGACCGAGTAAATAGGTATTTTCCCTGAAAAAGCTGTAAGTATATTCTTTATTAAAAGTTGTGCACGGTTGTAAGATATCGATAACCGAAAGCCCTCTATGTTCATTTGCCTTTATTATCAAATCTGATAATTGTGCCATATCTCCTGAAAATGCTCTGGCAACAAAGGTTGCACCGCTGGAAATAGCAAGAGAGAGTGGAAAAAATGGTTCATCTATATTTCCCTGAGGAGTTGATTTAGTTTTCGTGCCTAATGGAGTCTTGGGTGATGCTTGTCCGGTTGTTAGGCTGTATAAAGCATTATCATGGAGTAAAATTGTAAGGTCGTGATTTCTTCTACAGGCATGAATGAAATGATTTCCTCCTTCTCCAAGACAGTCTCCGTCTCCGGTAAAAACAAAAATATTTAAGCGATTATTAGCAAGCTTTACTCCTGTTGCTATGGGAATTGGGCGGCCATGTAAACCTTCAAAAGAGGTTAATTTAATAAAGTTAATCATATGACCATGACAGCCTATTCCTGCAACAAGAAGAGAGTTTGTATTGTCCCATCCTTGTTTTACAGCAGCCGTTTTAAAAGCTCCCCAAATTCCAAAATTGCCACACCCTGGACACCAAGTAGGATTACATTTTGTTGTTAGATCTTCTATTTTTGTCATCTATTTTACCTGAGGAGTTGATTTAGTTTTC
>JAMCQQ010000022.1 GCA_023379515.1 Actinomycetota bacterium | reverse complement strand
TCTGCAAGCTTAGTGCTGAGATATACAAGAAAAAAAATTATCATTTGATTGAGCTTCTTTTTGAAACAGACAGTTTTATAAAATTGTTTTCAAAATTAAAATTAATGAATCTGCTTGCAAAACAGGATCTCGAAATCATGCAGGATATAAAATTTAAAAGAGATTCCACAATTAATATAAAAAAAAATATCACTGAATTAAAAAATGACGAAAAATCCGAAAAAGAAAAATTGGAGAAACTGGTAAGTGACGCAGAGCAAAAGAAAAAAGAAGTAGAAGGAATTTACAGCGAGAAGAAAAGTCTCTTAAGCCAAACCAGAGCAAACAAGAATGCACTTATAGCGATGGAAAAACAGCTTGATGCAAAAGAGGCAGAAATTACAAAAGAACTTGAAGCTTTAAGATATGGCAATGCGCCGGATCAAGCTGTTTTTCCTACAAAGGGTATTTTAACCTCCGGATTTGGTAACAGGATAAGTCCAATTTCGGGAACGATGAGATTCCATGCGGGTATTGACATAGGTGCGGCTTCAGGGACAGTTGTAGTTGCAGCCGCAGGCGGTGAAGTTGTACAGGCCGGGTATATGGGAGGATATGGATATGCAGTAATAATATATCATGGGGGAGGATTTTCCACAGTATACGGACATCTTTCAAAGTTTGCAGTATCTACAGGGCAAAAAGTACAAAGAAATCAAATAATCGGATATGTAGGTTCCACCGGGTTTGCAACCGGGCCCCATCTTCATTTTGAAGTCAGGATTAATGGGGCATTGCAGAATCCTTTTAACTTTTTTTAAATATGTTAAACTCTTATAATTAACTATTTAAATTTTTAGTGAAGGGTAAAAATATGGCAGTTGAAGTAAAAAGTGTTAAAGGTGAGAATAAGGGAAAGGTCAGATTATATGCCTTAAGCACCTGTATCTGGTGCGGAAAAACTAAAAAATTGCTTAATGATTTGAATGTTGGTTATGATTTTGTTGATGTTGATTTATTGGATTATGAGGACCAGCAGGAAGCATTAAAAGAAATTCAAAAATACAATCCCAGCGGGGGTTTTCCAACTCTGGTCATTAATGATGAGGATTGCATTGTTGGTTTTGATGAACCAAGGATAAAAGAAAAATTCGAAAAAAAATGAAGAAAGAAATTTCCCAAAAAGAAATAGATGATTTATATGAAAAAATAAAAAAAGATGGCCAGTCTTATGGATACCCCTTAAATCCGGATGCTCAATTTTCCAAGGATTTGGTAAAGGGCCTTATAATAAATGAAGACAGATACGGATATCAGTCTTGTCCCTGCAGGCTTGCTGCCGGTGATATCGAAAAGGACAGGGATATTATTTGTCCGTGTGATTACAGAGATCCGGATTTGAATGACTACGGGGCTTGTTATTGTGCCTTATATGTTGTGGAAGATATTGTAAATGGTAAAAAAAATTTGACCCCTGTCCCGGAAAGAAGATATATGAAAAAAGAAAATTCCAATAATATGGCAAATAGTAATGACAAGGCAAAAACCGATACTTCCGGTGAGCATACGAATAATTCAATTTTGATAAATGCGTTGGTTGAAAGTATAAAAATGCCTGTTTGGCGCTGCAGGGTCTGCGGTTATTTGTGCGCAAGGATGCAGCCTCCCGAAGTCTGCCCGATTTGCAAGGCAAAAAAAGACAGGTTTGAAAGATTCCTGTAATTAGTTATAGGGTTTTTTACCCTTGATTCCTGCAACGATGAGCTTGTTTTCTCCATATTTATCTGATATTTTCTCAATCGCATCAGTTAATTTTTCATCTTTATGTTCTTCATCAAAAAGGGTGTCTTTCAGTATGGATCTGGATTTAAGTCCGCCTACAGAAAGCCCCAGAAGCCTTACTTTTTTTCTTAATAAGTCAACTTCTTTAAGGAGGACCAGGGAAGATTTATATATATCAAATATTGCAGATGTATAGTTTTTTAAAGTGATCCTTTTTGTAAAAGTCTTAAAATCAGAATATCTTATTTTTATTGTAAGTATTTTTCCCATATATTTCCCGGAATGAAGATTTAATGATAATTTTTGCGAGAGGAATAAAAGCACTGATTTGAGTGTCTCAAAATTGCCTATATCCTTGCTGAATGTAATCTCTCTTCCCATAGATCTGGGCTCCTGGTAGAGCACAACCTCCCGATCATCTATGCCATTTGACATTTCATTCATAAACTTTCCCAGGGACTGGCCAAATTTTGCTTTCAATGTCTCAAGCGGTATTTTTGAAAGATCGCCTATTGTCTTAATGCCTATCAAATTAAGGCTCTCACACGTGACTCTTCCGACACCCCATACATATGAAACAGGCAGCCTCCTTATTTTTTCAATCATTTCCGGACTGTTCTCCAGAACTGTAAGGCCGTTTGGCTTTCCCATATTGGAAGCAAGTTTTGCAAGGAATTTATTTGGCCCGATACCTGCCGATGATGTCAGATTTGTCTGCTCATAAATTTTCCCTTTTACTTTCTTTGCAATCTCCAGATCACTGCCAAACAATTTCTCGCAGCCTGTAATATCAAGAAAACCTTCATCGCATCCGACAATTTCAACAAGAGGAGTGAACTGAAAAAATATCTGTCTTATTTTTATTGATTCTTCCAGGTATTTTTCCATATCAACTGGCACAAAAATACCTTCAGGGCACAATCTTTTTGCCCTGGAAAGCGGCATGCCTGCATACAGACCGAATTTTCTTGCTTCATAAGAAGCAGAAGAGATAACACCTCTGTTTAAAGGCCCTCCGACTATCAGGGGTTTGTTCTTATATTCCGGATGATCTCTCTGTTCAACCTGGGCAAAAAAGGCATCCATGTCTATGTGTATTATTTTTCTGTCTGGGCCGCAGTTTTCCATAAGTTTTTCTTTTTTTTAAATAAAGCCTGTTTTTTAAATCTTTCATTGAAAATGAAAGAAGATATGGTTGAACTATTTGATTTCTCTTTGAACAGTCAGCAGGTTCATTTCTTATTTTTATGTTCATATTATATGATACTTACCATACATCTGTATAGTATGATTTAAAAAATATTTAAGGCAGTACTTTCAAAAAGATAATATAATTAAAAAAAAGAATTTTTTAATTTGAAAGGAATGGCAGTTGCTTGGAGAAGAGAGAAGAGAATATATATTAAATCTCATAAATAAGACCGGCAGCGTAAAAGCAGTTGATGTCGCTAAAACTTTAAATATTTCTGAAACTACAATACGAAGAGATTTAAATAAACTTTCCAAAAAAGGCCTTTTAAGAAGGACCCACGGCGGAGCAATAAACAGCCTGTCGGTTGGACATGAAATGAAATTTGATATTCAGAAGGAAAAGTTTATTGAAGAGAAAAAAAAGATAGCCCTGGCGGCAGCGGCTCTTATTGAGGAGGAGGATGTAGTTTTGATTGAAGCAGGAACTACGGGCCTGCAAACTGCATTGAATATAACCAATAAGAAAAAAATAACTGTTGTTACAAATAGCTGTGATATTGCTGTGTTGTTGGGAAAAACAAATCCCCAGTATTCCATAATCTTAAGTGGTGGAATTTTAAAAAATGAAACGCATTCCCTGATAGGTCCAATTGCTGATTCGGCATTTAAAAGCTTGTTTGTTGATAAAGCATTCATAGGAATCAGCGGGCTTGATCTTGAAAAAGGAATAACTGCAGCAGATCAGATTGAGGCGCATACCAAAAAAAGTATGATTAATTGTGCAAAAACCGTAATTGCTCTTTGTGATCATTCCAAGATTGGCAATATTTCAATGAATTTTGTTGCTCCGATAAGCGATATCGATATCCTGATAACTGATACGGAAGCAGATAAAGAATTTCTTGAAAAAATCAAAGAGCTGGATATTCAGATAATAATAAAATAATTAAATATTGTTATTATATTTTCAAGATTATTGGATTTTCAGAGGCAGATCGACCCATCTTTTTTCTTTGTCTGAAATAAGCGACGCTTCAATTACTTCCTGCACCTTATAGCCTGAATACATGTCAGATTCAGGTTTTTTCACATCTGCAATGTTGGAAATAAAATCATAAGCATTCCCTGCATGATATCTGATCCAGCCAATTGAAAATTTGGGCCCGGGAAATGCTTGTGCCGGTTTTGGATACCTCTGAACTGTCTCAATTGCCTTATAACCGCGGTGTCCTCCAATGGGTTCTTCTTCATCTCTTGTATCATAAGCTTCAAGGAAGTTTGGCTGCATACTGTTAAATCTTATCGCTCCTTTTTCCCCGTGGATTTCGATTCTTATTTCATCATTTGCACCAGTGGCAACCTTGGTTGCTTCCAGGGTTCCCAGTGCCCCATTTTCCATTTCAAAAAGAAGAAGCGCGATATCATCCACATCAACATCACACATTTGACCGGAACGGTCAGGCAATGGTCTTTGTTGTACAAAAATTTCAAGTTTTGAAAATACTCTTTTAAAATCGCCACATAAAAACCTTATCAAATCTATTATATGTGAGGCAAGATCATACGATGCACCACCGCCGCAGTACTTCTTTTGTATTTTCCAGTATGTGGGACGGTTAGGATCAGAATTTCCTGCATGAAGATATATCGCTCTAATGCTGTATATTCTTCCAAGAAATCCTTCATCAATAAGCTGTTTTGCCCGCATTGCCGGAGGAAAATAACGATACTCAAAACACATTTGAGAAACAAGACCAGGATAAGCATTGGCAGTATCAAGGATTTCTTTTGCCTCTTTTAAATTCATTGCCAGAGGTTTTTCACAGTTTACATGCTTTCCTGCTTTTAATGCATCTATTATAATATCTTTGTGGATATAATTTGGGGTGCATACTTCGATAATATCAATATCATCCCTTCTTATCAGGTCCTTGTAATCAGTTGTAGCAAATTCAAATCCTGCCTGAGAAATTCCTTCTTCTGCATCCTGAACCGGAGTTGAGCAGACGCCAACCATTTTTAGCTTGGCAGGTACCGGTTTATAGTAAAAGGGAAGATTAAGGTAAGACATGGTATGAACTTTTCCGATAAATCCATAGCCGGCCATTCCAACACCTAAAGTTTTCATATTATCGAACCTCCATATCCCAGTTCTTTTTCTACAATAGTTATGGACTCATCTATTATTTCAAGTGCTTTTTCTGCTATTGCTTCTTCCATTATAAGCGGCGGAGACATTCTCAAATTTTGGTTTGCAGGTATCCAGGCAAGACCCTTGGAAAAAGCTACCTGATAAACTCTTTTTCCTGCTTCGACAAAAGGCTCCTTTGTCTTCTGGTCCTTTACAAGCTCCATTCCCAGCAGACAACCCTTGCCTCTTACTTCACCAATGATTTTGTGTTCATCTTTCATTTTTTTAAGTCTCTTCATTATGAAGTCTCCCAGTTTTGCTGATTTTTCAACAATGTCTTCTTCTTCTATTACTTCAAGTGAAGCTAATCCGGCAGCTGCAGCCATTGGGTTTCCGCCGTAGCTTGTGGAAGCAGAAATTTTATCCATTACTTCAGTGTGCTCTTCCTTAATTGCAAAAGCGGTGCAGGGAAATCCATTTGCAAGTCCTTTTCCCATAACAATAACATCAGGTATGACATCATAATGGTCAACGCACCACATCTTGCCTGTTCTCGCGCAGCATGTAAGAACTTCATCTACAATTAAAAATATCCCAAGTTTGTCACATAATTTTCGTAAAGCAGGTAAATAATCGTCAGGATAAACAATAGATCCGTTCCAGCCCTGGATTGGTTCCAGTACTATTCCTGCAACATTTCCTGTTCCCTCAAGCTTTATTTGTTTTTCCAATGCATCAACACAAAAAAGTTTGCAATCCGGATAAGTTTTATCAAAAGCGCAGTGATAGCAATGTGCGCCTGGTGCCAGGTGATATCCGACCGCTCTTGGGCCTGAAGTAAAATCAGCTACCTGTGTAAGGGAAACTGCAGCCATGGTTTTTCCATGAAAATCTCCATAAAAAGAAAAAAATTCATATTTCCTTGTCTGTGCCCTTGCGGCTCTCATTGCGGCCTCAACAGATTCACAGCCTGCACAATACATCTGTATTCCATTTAAATTGCCTGGTGTAAGAGAAGCAAGTTTTTCAAGAAACTTTACCTTAACCTCTGTTGTGAAATCATGGCAGTTCATTAGCTGGGCCGTATGCTTTTGTACATATTCAACAACTTTCGGATGGCAGTGACCCAAATTTGTTACATAAATTCCCGAAGAAAAATCAATATATTTATTTCCATCGGCATCGGTCAAAGTAACTCCATGTCCGCTTTCAAACGATACCGGAAATAACTTTACCTGGGAAGAATAACCTTTCATGTATTTTTCTGCTCTCTTGTGCAGTTCTTTGGATTTCGGTCCTGGCGCAGGAACTTTAATATCAGGAACGCTTTCCGGGTCAATTTTTGCCCAATTTTTATCATAATCCATAAATTTTCTCCTTTATTCAGTTATTAAAAAATTCAAAAATTCTTTTTAATTTTAAAATTATTAAGTCATAAACGAACAATTTAGGTCATCATATGCCCTAAATTGTATTATAAAGCTTTCTATTTTACAGTCAATATAAATAAACATTGATTTTATTTAAATTATCTGTTTATAATTTGAAAGTTAAATTTTTAAGCTAAATTTTTAATTAATTTTAATAATTATTAAATAAAAATGTTTTTAACAAATATAAATGTAAAACCTAGACCTGCTAATCTTAAAAAGATTGTTGTCTGCAGTAAGATTAGAGATTGGAGAAAAAATGCTAAAAAAATACCATATTACGATAAGTATAGTATTTTGGACGCTTATAGCTTTAATTATTTTAGTAACTGTATTGGCATTTACGACCCCAAAGTTAAATCTATTTTCTTATCTTATCGGTAAAAATACCGAAGTCATTGTTCAAAAAGAACCTTATTTAGTTACAGAATATAAAGAAATCGAAAAAAAAGTAGAGTGGTTTTATTTTGTTGCGACCGGATACAGTAAAAACGATATCAGCCAGGGCACGACGGATAAAACTGCGACAGGTAAAATTGCAGTTGAAGGGATAATAGCTGTCGATCCCAAAATTATACCTTTTGGAACAAGCGTTGAGATAAAAGATGTTGGAGTTTTTCTTGCTGCCGATCGCGGCGGTAAAATAAAAGGAAATAGGATTGATATATTTTTTAATTCTAAAGAAGAAGCCAGGGATTTTGGTAGAAGGGGTGTTTGGCTTAGATTTCTTAACAACGGCGGTATTGAACTTGCTGATGAAATATCTAAATAAAAATATTATTAATCTGACTTGACTCTTTATTTATTTAGGTTTGTAATTTTTTATTTTTTTCAATAATGCCATTTAGCAAGTTATAAAAAGTTTTTGCATCATTTTTATTTATTTTCTTGATAACAAAGGCTTCCTTTTTACTGCTTATTACAAGAGTTGAAGAAGTCAGCCCTTCCTTAAGTGAAACCGCTGCTATATATGGATGTGAAGCAATAAAGATACTGTCTCTTGATATATTTGAAACATAGAAAAAAAAGAGCTTTTTGTCAGTTAAAACCAGGTTACCTTTAATAGCGTCATTTATAAATCCTGATGTTTCATAAATAGTTTTTTCATCGGGATCGATAAACAATAAAAACTCCAACATCT
>JAMCQQ010000021.1 GCA_023379515.1 Actinomycetota bacterium | reverse complement strand
CATCAAAAAATATCAGTTCCCAGCCATTCTCCTTGGCTCCTTTTTCAAATTCAGCTTTGTAAGGTGGGCAATATGGTGCAGCCATACCTAACCAGAGATTGACTATTTTATAAGTTTTTGCTGCAGCAGTTGTTTCAGCAGCTGTCGTTTCTGCGGCTGTTGTTGCAGCAGCAGTTGTTTCAGCAGCTGTTGTTTCAGAAGTTGCTGCTTTGCATGCTGGCAATATTGCAATGGAAACAATAATTGCCAAAGCTAAAAAGATAATCATTGAAATTCTTATTTTTTTCATTTTTTTTAAAGCTCCTTTTTTATAAGTTTTTATTGTAATTAATCTTCTTATTCACCTCCTTTTTTTTAAAATTTGGCTTCTATTTTTTTCTGCAGTCCTGCAGATTTCTACATATTTAATACCTCCTTCGTCATGCCAGTAATTATTAAATCAAGGATTTTTTATCCTATTTATCAATAAACCGTTATTGATCTAACATAATAAATATAACCTTATAACTTATACATATTTTGCTCTATTAATACTTATAGCATCAACAATCAGTATCAGGATCAGGATTAATCCCCTTACCATATCCTGTATAAAATTATTCGTTTGTAAAATGACCATAGCATTGCTTAAAATGCCAATAAGAAGCATTCCTTGAAATGCTTTAAATACAGAACCTTCTCCGCCTGAAAGGCTTACTCCACCAAGCAGAACTGCAGTTATAACCAGTATAGCTGTATTAAGCCCTATTCTTCCCGATGCTATATTTAATTTTGAAGCAAGCAATACCCCTGCCAGTCCTGCTAAAAACCCTGTTAAAACAAATGCCGATATCCTTACCATTTCCACTTTTATCCCGAAGAATTTACTCGCCGTTATATTTCCTCCAACAGCATAGACGTTTCTCCCAAAAAATGTCCTTTTCAGGATAATTTCAAAAATTATTACAAGTACTATAAAAATAATAATCGGAACAGGGATCTTAAAAACAGTTGCATTTGCGATCAAGGGGAAAGATTTATTGGTGCCCTTTATTGTGGCACTATTGGTCAGCGCAAAAACAAATCCATTTAGCATAACCATTGTTGCAAGAGTCACAGCGATTGAAGTAAGTTTTAATTTTGTAACAAGAATTCCATTTAAAAATCCAACTGCAACTCCCAGCAACAATCCGGAAATTATTCCGACAAACATCCCATATTTCTGAAGATAAATTGCCAGAACACCGCTTAAAGCCATTGTTGATCCGATTGACAGATCAAGCTCTTTTAAGATAATAAGGTAAGTCATGCCTATGACAATAACGCCTTCGATAGAAATAAACATAAGGATATTGATGATATTTGAAAAACTGACAAAATATGTAGTTTTTATAGTTAAAACAATAACTATCAGCACAATAACTATTAGAATTTTTTGTTCGTTTAAAAAATCCAAAACTTTATTGTTTTTCAATGCTGCTCCTTGCTCTTACATCAAGTGTGATAGCCAATAAAATTAAAAATCCCTTAGTAATAGCTTGAAACGCAAATGGTACATTGGTAAGTGTTAATGCATTAATGACGACACCCAATAAAATTGCACCGATTACTGTATTATAGATACTGCCCTTTCCACCGCTAAGGCTTATGCCTCCAATGACAATAGCCGTTATCACATCAAATTCATAACCTATTCCGGCAGTTGGAGCTGCAGTCATCAGCCTTGAAGATAAAAGAATTGCTGCAATTGCTACCGAAAGACTGCATATTACAAAACTAATAGTCCTGACTAAGATAATATTTACACCAATTATTTTTGCTGCTTCAGGATTTGTTCCAATAAGAATAAGATTTCTGCCAAAAGTGGTCTTACGCAACAGGACTTCATAAAATATCGCAATTATTATAAAAAGGTAACAATATAAAGGTATTTTAAATAATTGGATTTTTGCTATTGATTCAAATACTTTGTTAGGAGTTCCAACCTGCGTTCCGCCGTTTACAAAGAAAAGCGCAAAACCGCTTACAACCGACAACATCCCTAATGTAACAATTATCGAACTTAGATTAAATTTGCTTGTAATTACGCCATTCAATATACCTATTATTATTGCTGCAATTACAGGTACAATAATTGCCAGGGCAGGGTTATATTTATTTAACATAACTATCGATATAACAGCAGCCAGTGAGAATGTTGAGCCTACTGATAAATCAAGACCTCCGCCAATTACAACCAGGGTCATTCCGCAGCTTATTATCGAAATTACAGAAATATTTTTTAAAATGTTTAGGAAATTCGAGACCTGCCCGAAAGAGGGTATGGTAGCATAGAGTATTATGATTAAAACAATCAGTATTACCAAATTCGTCTGTTTTTTTAAGATATCTGTTATTTTTTTACTCATTTTTAGACTCTTGTGGCACAAATTAATATATTTTTTGTTGTAACCTGATCATCCTTAAATTCTCCGCACATTTCGCCTTTCGACAGGACTATGACCCTGTTTGCAATCTTGCTTATTTCAGGAATCTCTGAGGATAAAACGATAAAAGAAGTACCAGAGTCTGCCATTTCCCTGATCAGGTTATGTATTTCTTCCTTGCTGCCGACATCCACTCCTCTTGTAGGGTCATTTAATATCATCAGGCTGGGTTTAACCACAAGCAGTCTTGAGAAAATAACTTTTTGCTGGTTACCTCCGCTCAGATTAACGATTTCCTGTAAAAGATTTGGTGTTTTAATAGACAGCTTCTTTATATATTGTTCAGCCAGGTAAGTTTCTCTGGAATCATTGATAAAAAACTTTTTATATACCTTCAACAGCCAAATTGGGGAAATATTGAATTTAACGCTTAAGGTCAAAAATAAAGATTGTATTTTTCTTTCTTCGGGAAGATATACTATTCCAAAATTCAGAGAGTCCGTAGGTGATTTTATAGAAATCCTCTTTTCGTTAAAATATAGCTCTTTAGACTGAGCCGGCCAAAGGCCAAAAAGACTTTTGACCAATTCATCCTTTCCGGAACCCATTAATCCCGCAATACCAAGGATTTCACCTTCATAAAGTTTAAAATTAAAATTCTGTATCCTGTTTTTTATACTCAAGTTTTTTACTTCAAAAACTATTTTTTTTCTTTCAATTATTTTCTTTTTGGTTTCCTGGATAGAATGACCGATCATCAATGATATTATTTTTTGTGAGTCAAAATCTTTTTTTTCAATCATGCCTGCATTTTTCCCGTCTCGAAAGACACTGATCCTGTCAGCTATCCCCGCTACTTCATCAAGCCTGTGGGAAATATAAATAATGCTTATGCTCTTTTTCTTTAAATCATTAATAATTTGGAAAAGTTTTTCTGTTTCATCTTTAGTTAAAGATGAAGTCGGCTCATCCATAATAATGATCCTTGCATTTTTAACAGTAATAGCTTTTATAATCTCAACAAACTGCTGTTGTGCAATAGTCAGCTTGCTGACCTTTTGCTTTGGATCAATATTTAATGAAAATTCATCGAGCAGCTTTTTGGTATTTCTGTAAAGTTTTTTAAAATTTACAAATCCTGCAAATTTATTTCCCGGAAGGCGGCCAATAAAAATATTTTCTGCAACGGTGATTTTCGGTATGTTTTCAAGTTCCTGGTAAATCATGCTAATGCCAGCCTGGTTAGAATTGAAAACATTATTTATTTCAACCTCTTTACCATCAATTAATATTTCTCCTGAAGTTTTAATGTAGGCTCCTGAAAGTATCTTCATTAATGTGGATTTTCCTGCACCATTTTCTCCTACCACCGCATGCACTTCCCCTTTTTTAAGATCAAAATCAATTCCATCCAAAGCAACTGTTCCGGTGAATATTTTAGTGACTTTTTTTACTTGAAGGATAATTTCATTATTTAACTCAATATGCGAATTTTGCATTTTTATTTGTCAGTAAAAAAAATTTTAAAACTTAAGGTTAAAAATGTAAATATTTACTGTAAACATTTACATAATAGCCATATTTAGTTTTGCTGTCAATAGTTGAAAGATAATTTGAAGGCTTAACCATACCAGGAGTCTTACCCTGTTAATATAACTTTCGAAATGGTGGCTATAATAGAATGTTTAAAATATAATAAAATCTAGGTTACATTTATTTATTCTTTTAATTTAATATAAAATGCTTAAAGGTAATCCATTAATTAAAAAACCTGATCTGCAAAACGGTCCGGAATTAAAAGCATCACCTGGTAAAAAGTCCCATATAATAATAGTAGTTGCAATTGGTACTTTCATGAGCGCTCTGGACTCAAGTATAGTTAATATTTCTCTTCCAAAAATAAGTAACTATTTTAGTGTAAACATCACTACGGTCGAATGGGTGATTTTATCATACCTTCTTATTATCAGCAGCCTGCTTTTAACTTATGGAAGAATGGGTGATTTATATGGACATAACAGGATATACAAGCTGGGTTTTATCATATTTACTGCAGGATCAGTTTTATGCGCATTATCACCTTCAATAATTTTACTTATATTATTCAGAGGTCTGCAGGCAATAGGAGCAGGTATGCTTATGGCTATGGGCCCTGCAATTATAACTCTGAGCGTTCCGGTAAGAGAAAGGGGCAGATCATTAGGTATCATTGCAATTTCCGTTGCAGTAGCTCTTACCATAGGACCGGTAATCGGAGGTCTTCTGACATCATATTTTGGGTGGCAAAGCATTTTTTTAATTAACATACCCATCGGAATTGCTGCTTTTATATGGTCGTATAAAGTCATACCATATACAAAAAATAAAGAAAGCCTGCCTTTTGACTATACAGGGGCATTACTGCTATTTCTGGCACTTGTGTGTTTAATTTTCCCTCTTAGTTATGCAGATAAAGTAGGTTGGGTAAACCCTATTATCATAATACTTTTGATTGCCGGAGTAATTTTTTTATTATTTTTTATTATTATTGAAAAAAGGCTAAAGCATCCAATGTTTGATTTTTCACTTTTTACAAACAGGTTATTTTTAATGGGTAATCTGTCTTTGCTTTTTAACTTCATGGCTCAATTTCTGCTTACATTGCTCATACCATTTTATCTTATAGGACTCCGCCATATGCAGGAATCAAGTGCCGGTTTGATTTTAATAGCCAGCCCTATAATTGTCATGATTGTTGCACCCATTGCAGGTCATATCTCAGACAGGATTGATACACGCTATTTGAGCTCCGGAGGAATGGCAATAACAACCATAGGTTTATTTTTAATGAGTACCATAAAATCAGATACCAAAATACTGATAATCATTATTTATTTAATAATTATTGGATTTGGCATAGGTATATTCCAGACACCAAATAATAGTGCAATTATGGGGTCTGTGCCTGCAAACAGATGTGGTATTGCATCTTCGATGCTGGCAACAATGAGAAATCTCGGTATGATTCTTGGAACAACCCTTTCCGGAACAATTTTTAGCAGCCGGTATAACTATCTTAAGAAAATTCTTCCGGAAGAGGGTTTCAGCAGTGTTGCACTGAACAACGGGGCATTTATTGGTGCAATGCAGCTAACTTTAATAGTAGCAACTTTTCTCGCAATTTTAGCAGTTTTTGCCTCATTGGTAAGAGGACCTTTAAACAAGAGAAATAACCAGATATAAGCATAACATCGTCTTTCCTCCTGGGAAGAAATTATATAAATATTTCTTATAAATTTATTGACTTTTTATATAATTTGTAATACTCTGTAATACGAGGTGAGATATAATATGGATAAGATTATTACTATCAGAGTGCCGCAAGATCTTAATGAAGATTTAAAAAAAATAAGCAAAGAAGAAGATAAGCCAATAAGCAACCTGATCAGAGAGTCTTTAAGGCGTTATATTCAAATTTATCGTTTCCGGAAACTACGTGAAAAAGTCCTGCCTTTTGCAGAAGCACAGGGATTTTTAACAGATGAAGATGTTTTCAATATAAGATGATTAATATTGTTTTAGATACAAATGTGATAGTTGCAGCATTTGTTGCCAGAGGCTTATCAAACGCTGTATTTGAGTTATGTCTTGATAGATTTGAAGTTATAATCAGCAAATTTATTATCAACGAAACTTCAAAAATATTAAAGGATAAAATTAAGATCCCTGAAGAAAGAATCACAGAAATTATTGAATTCTTGAAGGAATCATGCCGAATGGCTACTTACGAGAGTTTAAGTCAACGCGTCTGCAGGGATAAAAACGATGATGAAATTTTAGCTTTGGCCAAAGACAGTAAATCCAAATATATAATAACCGGTGATCAGGACTTACTGGTTTTAAATAAATTTGAGGATATAAAAATAGTCAGTCCCAGACAGCTCTGGGAAATAACCAGAGATATTAGCTTTTATGATTTACATTAACAGGAACACTGTTGCTCTGATGAAATCATAATAATAAATATACCACTTTTATCATTCTTGAATAATCTTGTGAATTTCTGCTTTTATCCTTAAATCTATCCCATGATTGGGTTCATCTAAAATGTCAGTAAAAATCACTATTATGGAAAATATGCTCTGTTATTTTCTTCCTTCTTCAATCATGGCATAGAGGTTTTCCTCTGGTGTTTCTCCTAAAACCTGGTCTCCTGTACCAATAATCAACCTTGGTGTCCCTTTAAACGCCTCTTTTATCTCTCTCACCTGCCTTATTACAATCTCCGAAGTTTTTTTGCCCAAGGCTTCTATCGTATGTACGTTTCCGTTGAATGTAACCTTGCCATCCAGTATTTCCCTGACTGCCTTCAGATCTTCCAAACCATTGACATCTCCTGGAAAACGCTCAAAAGGGCATACACAGTCGAAACCTATTTCAGCCAGATCTTTAACTGTTTGCATGATTTTACCGTGGTTATGATCATGAATCAGTTTCCCGTATTTATGTACTTCCTCAGTCATTGCCTTTAGGTAAAGTTTATCCCACCTTATCCAAAGATTTACACCAAGCAATGAATTGCACGAAGAGCTGCAACCGATAAAATAAGCCTCATAATTGGTATTTTTAACAGCTTCATACAACATTTTCTTTTTCATGTTGAGGTATCTATCAAAAAAGTCTTGCAGTACCTTTTCCTCTGAGTCAACAAAGAGCATTATCGCATTTTCAAATCCCATCGCCCCTTCAAAGAAATCAAAAAACGGAAGCCCAAGGTCAAACTCCAGTAAAAAATCTTCTCCTACCGCCTTGTGGGCTTCCATTGCCTTGCTGAAATAGGTTTCGACTGTGTATGCC
>JAMCQQ010000020.1 GCA_023379515.1 Actinomycetota bacterium | reverse complement strand
TCAATGCCTAATATGACTGTTCTTGTTCCAGCAGATAGCGTAGAAACAAAAAAAATGGTTGGGTTAGCTGCAAAATTTATAGGTCCTATATATTTAAGATTAAGCAGGGGAGAATTTCCAAAAATATTTGAAGATAGTCATGAAATAGTGATTGGGAAAGGTGTAGTTTTAACCGAAGGTGATGATTTGACTATAATTTCTTGTGGTAATTTATTATACAAAGTATTAATGGCAGCAGGTATTTTAAAACAAAGAGGGATATATCCGAGGGTAATAAATATTAATACTTTAAAACCTATAGATAAAGAGTTAATCATAGATTCAGCTAGAAGAACAGGGGCTATTATTACTGTTGAGGAACACAATATTATTGGAGGGCTGTTTAGTGCTGTATCAGAATGTCTTTGTAGCAATAGTTCTATCCTGGTAGAACCCATAGGCATAAAAGATGAATATACTAGAACAGCTAAGAGTCTGGATATTCTTTTTGAGTATCTTGGTTTAACAGTAGAAAATATAATTAAGACTGCAAAAGAAATTATTTTAAAAAAGAAAAGAATGAATTGTGCCTGATTATAATTTAATTTTGAAAGGGAAATTTTTGTCAGTAAAAATATTAAAAAATTATATTGGTGGTAAATGGTTAGAATCAGAATCTGACCAGATTTTAAATGTAACAAACCCATCTACTGGAGAAGTAATAAGCAGGGTCCCGGAATCTACAATTCAGGAAGTAAAAAAAGCGATTAAGGCAGCATCTTTAGCTTTTATTTCCTGGTCAAAAGTACCTGTTTCAATAAGATGTAATTATATTTTTAAGCTAAGAGATCTTATTGAAGAAAATGAGGATGAGATAACAAGATTAATATGTGAAGAAAACGGTAAATCAATTCCAGACTCCAATGCTGAAGTAAAAAGAATGAGACAGAATATTGAAGTTGCTTGTGGGATGCCTTCCCTTATGAAAGGTCAAAAGCTGGTTGAAGTTGCACCTGGAATTGATACAGAATCGGTTAGAATGCCAATTGGCGTATTTGCAATGATAGCTCCATTTAATTTTCCTGCAATGGTACCTTTCTGGTTTTTACCATATGCAATAGCTTCTGGCAATACTTTTTTACTGAAACCTTCCGAACAAGTTCCAAATACGCAGAATTATATTTTTAAACTTATTGAAAAAACCGGTCTGCCGGCAGGAGTAATAAACCTTGTAAATGGGACAAAAGATGTAGTTGATGTAATTCTTGCTCACCATGAAATAAAAGGAGTTTCTTTTGTAGGTTCATCAAAAGTTGCCCATAAAGTGCTTGAAGAATGTGCTAAAAATACAAAAAAGTGCCAGTCTATGGGTGGAGCTAAAAATTACCTGGTTATAATGCCGGATGCTAATCTGGATAAAGTTATAGATAATATGATTACATCATGCTTTGGTTGCGCAGGTCAGCGCTGTATGGCTGCTTCAATTATTGCATGTGTTGGAGATGAAGTATATAAAAAAACTACAAAAGCATTTGTCGAAGCAGCAGATAAAATGATTGTGGCCAATCCTCTTAACCCAGCATATAAAAATGAAACTATTCTTATGGGTCCGGTTATTTCGCAAGTGTCAAAAAAAAGAATTCTAGAAGCAGTCGAGCAGGGAAAGAAAGAAGGACTCAAGGTATTACTTGATAAATCAGATATGCAAATTTCTGGCTGTGAAAATGGTTACTTTGTAGGTCCTGTTATTTTTGGAAACGTAAAGGCTGGGTCAAGCCTGGAAAGAAATGAATTATTCGGTCCTGTAGTTGGTATGATGAAAGTAGAGTCACTTGATGAAGTACTCAAGTATCTGGATGAAAATCCATATGGAAATGGTGCATCTATATATACTCAGAATGGGCGATGGGCAAGAAAGTTCGAGCTTGAAGCTCAATGTGGTATGATAGGTATAAATCTTGGAGTTCCAGCACCAGTTGCATATTTTCCATTTGGAGGAATGAAAGAATCTCAATTATCAGATATTAAAGCACAGGGATCAAGAATAGTAGATTTTTATACTGAGGAAAAAATAATAACAAGAAGATTTTTTTGATACTGAAAAATAAGTACCTTCTTATATAATTTATAATTTTATAAAACAGGAGGAACAATTGAAAATAGCTGTTATATCTGAGGTAAGTACTTGTGAAAAAAATGAAGATATTATTACAGCATTGAAAAATAGAGGATTTGAAATATTTAATGTTGGAATGAAAAAAAAAGAAGATAAACCTGAATTGACTTATCTTAGTACCGGATTCCTGGGTGCTATTTTACTTAACTTAAATTGTGTCGATTTTGTTATTGGAGGTTGTGGCACAGGGCAGGGTTTTTTTAATTCAATACTACAATATCCTAATATAGTTTGTGGTCACATTTTAACTACTCTAGATGCCTGGCTTTTCTCTCAGATAAACGCAGGGAATTGTATTTCACTCTCTCTTAACCAGGGTTATGGTTGGGCCGGTGAAATTAATTTAAAGCATATTTTTGATAAATTATTTAGTGATAAATTTGGATTAGGATATCCTGCAAGTAGAAGTGAGTCACAGGCCAGATCCAGAAAACTACTTTCTGCCATTTCTGAAAAAACACACTACCTTTTTCATGAAATTATTTCAAGAATTAATGATGCACCATTTCCATATGGATTTTCATCCAGATACTTGAGTACTTCATCAAGTGACTCTACTTTCATCATACCAACTACAGGACCGAATAATTCATTTCTTTC
>JAMCQQ010000019.1 GCA_023379515.1 Actinomycetota bacterium | reverse complement strand
TGGCACCTAAAAAAAAGTATTTGGCTATGGCTGATGGACGAGATTGCGGTTTAACGAAACTTGATGAAAACTCAAAAACAGCTTTTCTTAACTGGTATAAAAACGATAGTCATTGTGGCGGTCATCCATGGGAAATTTGCAGGGGGGGCAATTCTACACATATTTCATTATTCTTATATCAAGTAGAAAATGGTTGGAAACTAAGACTTGCTGGGAGCAGTCGCGCAAGAATTATCGAAACAGTAAAAATGGCGCTGGCATTTTATATAAACAAGACCCCTTTTGTCCTTGAAAAAGCTGAAGAAATATTCAGGATGATAAAAGGAATTGATTTTATAGGTATAGTTCCGGAAACAATAATTCCAAGATATTGTCACGGATTTTTCCCCGATGAGGACAGGATCAATGATTTTATGAACCTGGGATTTGAGCGTATTGAAGAAATTATTAAAAAGTCATACTGGTATCCTATTAAAGAAGTCCGTTTGATTGCTCATAGTTAATACAGATTGCTGAAAAATGTGTATGGATATTTAAATGATAGATAGAAGGAATATTATTGACTTTTATACTAATTTGTAATACCCTGTAATACGAGGTGAAAATAAATATGGATAAAATCATTACTATCAGAATTCCTGAAGAAATAGATAAGGATTTGATTATAATTAGCAAAGAAGAAGACAAGCCGATAAGCAGTCTGGTAAGAGAATCCCTGCGCCGTTATATAAAAATTTATCGCTTTCGAAAATTACGTGAAAAAGTTTTGCCATTTGCAGAAGCTCAGGGGCTACTCACTGATGAAGATATTTTTAAGATAATATGATTAAAGTTGTTTTAGATACCAATGTTATAATTGCTGCTTTTGTTGCCAGAGGTTTATCAAATTCAGTATTTGAACTCTGTCTTGATAAGTTTGAAGTTATAATAAGCGAATATTATTAAGGAAATATCAAAAAAATTAATAGATAAGATCAAGATCCCTGAAGAAAAGGTAAATGAAATTATTGATTTCTTAAGGAATTCTTGCACTATTTTCAATTATGAAAGTCTTAAAGAAAGCATATGCAGGGATAAAAAAGATAATGAAATTTTAGCTTTGGCTAAAGGCAGCAGTTCTAAATATATCGTTACAGGAGATAAGGATTTACTGGTTTTAATTAATTTTGAAAATATTAGAATAATTAATACCAGACAGTTTTGGGAAATAAGTAAAGATATGGGATTTTATGATTAAACCAGGTTTAAAAATTTCCTGATGGTACTCTTATAATATTCCCATATAACTTCCCGTAAGATCTTTGAAAGTCACTTTAAAAGGCTCCTATTGAATAATTTATATTTATAAGAACTTGCATACGGCCCTTCAAGAAGGTTTGGCCTTGTAGCTGTTGACTTTAATGATCCAAACTTGAAAAGAAAATAAAGAATCAGTCAGGTATTACCATGAAATATGGCAGAAAAAAGACTTGAGGAAATTTAACACGGTCATTTCTTGCAATTAAAATACTTTATTGATTAATCCTTCTAAAAACAGCTTCTATAAATCAGTTCTTAAATTATTAAAAAGTTCTATATACAAATCTTTGTTTCTTTCATATAGTTCTGAAAATATTTTATAATTTTTATTATAAACCTTTATATTTACATCTATTGGATCAGTTTTATCAATTACTTCTATCCAATCTTTTACGATTTCAAAACCCTTAAATACACCTGTAGCAACACCGGCAAGTACTGCATTGCCAAACGGTGCACCACTTGTATTTTTCATAAAAACAGCAGGCACCTCAAGCATGTCACATACAATTTGTCTCCATATTTTTGATTTAGCTCCTCCTTCGCTCATTACAAAAGGTAAGTTGATTTTTATCCCGCTTTTTTTGATCAAATTATAGTTATGTTTAAAAGCATATCCGGTACCTTCCATAAAAGCTCTTATTAAGTGACCTCTAGTGTGATTAAAAGATAAACCAAATAACATACCCCTAACATAAGGATCCCATATTGGTGTTCTTTCGCCTTGAAAATAAGGAATCACTATTAAACCATCACTACCAGGTTCTATCTTAACCGCTTCCAAATCCATAAGTTCAAAAGCGCCAATTCCTGTATCCCTTTCTGCATTCTTTTCAGCAATAGCTAAATTATCCCTAAAATATCTGTATAATCCTCCGCATAATTGAGCAGACAGGGTTGTATAAGTATTTTTTGAATTTGCTGTGTGACAGATAGTTATCATCTTCTTTGTAAAACTATCTTTTTTATGAACAATTCCTATAATCCCTGCGGTTCCCATAACTATTGAAGAATCCCCGTCATCAATTGCGCCTGTTGCTGTCCATGCAGCATTACAATCTACAGTCCCTGCAGCAACAGGTGTTCCTTCTGATAAACCAGTTTTTATTGACGCTTCTTTAGTAATATAACCTATTATTTCCTCACAAGGAAAAAGATCAGGTAGTTTATTAATATCTATACCAATTTCTTTTAAAATCTCTTTATTCCATTCTTTTTTCCTTATATCATAAGCAATCCCTACCAGACA
>JAMCQQ010000018.1 GCA_023379515.1 Actinomycetota bacterium | reverse complement strand
ATCGTAACCCTTGGTTCACTTACCGCGGTAAGGGGTCTTACCTTGCTTTATACAAACGGCAGAATGATAGATGGCATACTGGGTTCACCATATACTTTAATATCAACAGGTGCTTTTTTGGGGATCTCAAATCAGATAGTGATTTTCTTTTTAATTGCAGCAATATTGGGTTTGTTATTACACAAGACTAAATTCGGCAGAAATGTATTTTGCGTTGGTTGCAATTTCGAAGCCAGTAGAGTGGTTGGTATAAATGCGGAAAGAATTAAAATAATTACTTTTATTATAAGCGCCGTGCTGGCTGCTTTCAGTTCAATATTAATCAGTTCCAGATTAAACACCGCCTCTACGCAAACCGGAACTGGATTTGAGTTTGATGCGATAACTGCTGTAGTTGTCGGCGGAACGAGCCTTTTTGGTGGAAAGGGAAGTTTGCCAAAAACGGTGCTGGGGGTTTTATTTATTGCATGCCTGACAAACGCAATGGTACTTCTTAATCTGCACTTTTCTTTTCAATATATGGTAAAGGCAATTTTATTGGCAATATTTGTATATTTAGACATCAGGTCAACGAACATATAGACATGAATACGAAAACTTTTTTAAGAGTATTAAATGACAACAAAATAATCTTAATGATCGTTATCCTGGTCATTCTTCTTTCTTTCCTTAGCCCAACTTTTCGCACATATGAAAATATGGTGAATGTTATTTTTCAAATTGCAGTTGAGGGCTTAATAGCAATAGGGATGACTATTCTTATTTTGG
Source organism: Actinomycetota bacterium (assembly GCA_023379515.1). Next base: position 2,293 of record JAMCQQ010000018.1, on the reverse strand, counting down.
AACAAACTTTTGATCTTTCTGTTGGATCAAATTTAGCATTCGCAGCAACAGTAGCAATTATATTACAAAAATATGGCCCGGTCGTAACAATATTGGGAACTCTTTTAGCTTCCAGTTTTGCTGGTTACTTGAACGGCATAATGGTCAGTCGTCTTCGTATAAATTCTTTTATAACCACACTGGCAATGATGTACTTTTTAAGAGGTGTTGTTTATTACCTCGTCAAAGGCGAAAGTGTAATGGGAGCAACTGATTATTACCTCGCTGTAATTACGTTAAGGTTTGTAATGATTCCCTATCCAGCTATAGTTTTTTTAATTTTGATTATTATCGTCGGCATATTACTGAGCAAGACAAAGATTGGTCGGCACATATATGCCATTGGAGGAAATCCCATGGCTGCAAATTTTTTAGGAATTAATGAAAAAAATTACAGAACTTTTTCTTTTCTCTTTACGGGGCTGCTCTGTGGGATTGCCGGATTAATAACAATGGCGAGGGTAAACATAGCTTCTGGAAGATTGGGAACATATACAAACCTTAACGTAATTACAGCTGTATTGTTGGGCGGAACTTTACTATCCGGGGGGTATGGTAATCTATTCAAGACCTTTCAGGGTGTGCTTGTACTCGGCATTATAGCAAATGGAATGACTTTATTAAATGTACAACCGTATTTACAACAGGTAATTAAAGGTTTGATTTTAATTTTGATTGTTTCTATAGACGCATACTTTGGTGCAAAGAGGAGATAATATAATTTTTTCACATATTCATCGGTTATTTCATAAGAAGGGAGGTGGTGGTCTTAACAGTTTAAATTTATAATAGAAGAGAAATTTATTACGGAAGGGGTGAAGATTTTGAAAAAGATATGCCGTTTGTATAAAGCAATTGGTACTTTGCTGGCTATTTTAGTTACGGGTTGTACAGCAGCTCAGGTAACCGGCGGCAAGGGAGAGGTTAAATATACTGGAGAAGAGACAACTGCAGCTGAAGAAACTGCAGCTGCAACTGAAGCGGGAGGTCAGTGGACAATAGCTCTTATGTGGGCTGGAACTGACTCACCCTATATACCTCCCCTTGATAAATCTATGCAAGATACCATAAAGAGTCTTGGTTCAATTCCGAAATCATTTGACGGAGCATGGGATGCAACAAAGCAAAATACCCAGATGGATGATGCAATTGCCCTAAAGGTAGATATGATTTTACTTATGGCAGTTGATCCAAAAGGTATTATTCCGGCAGTAAAAAAAGCTTTTGATGCCGGTATTCCCGTAATGCCAATAAATAGCCCGATTGACAAAGAGGCAGATCAATATATAGTAGGATATACAGGCGTAGACACTTATGAACAGGGAAAAGTTGAAGCAGAGCTTATGGTTGAGGCTCTTAATAATGAAGGAAAACTTGCTGTAGTTCAAGGAGCACCTGGATTCAGCGCCACTATAGATTACGATAGAGCATTAGCTGATGTTTTGAAGGAGAAGAACTCTAAAATTGAGGTAGTGGCAAGTCAAACTGCCAACTGGATTGTTGAGGAAGCATCAACTGTAACCCAGGATTTAATAACAAGGTTCCCTGATTTAAACGGGATTTATCCGCACGATGACTATATGGCTACTGGAGTAATCGTATCCCTGAAGGAAGCCGGTTATAAAGCTGGAGATATTAAGATAACCGGAATAGGCGGCATAAGTGAGGTTCTACAGCTGATAAAAGATGGATGGGTATATGGAACAGTATTGCAGTCACCGATTGATGAAGGAATACTTGAAGCCCAAAGGGCAATAGAATTCCTGAAAAGCGGAAAGGACAAATTAGATCCATTCTATCTTCCTCTTGATAATCCAAGAATAACTTTGGATAATGTTGAGGAATTTAAATCGGAGTTCTAAAAGCAGATTCTCAAATTATTAAAAAATCAGAGGTTAGTGCTTACTAGCCTCTGATTTTAACTTTTTGTATTTTTGAAAAGCAAATATAAACACTTAAGTCTATTGGAATACTGTCAGTCCCTTCATATTTTATTGCTCTTAATAGCCTTACTTTTCTCAATCAATGAATATAGTAACAATAATAGCAATATCTCAATAAACAGAAATACTGCGCATATTAATAGTCCAGCCAATAGATTTACTTTAATATAAACAATTCCAACTAACCAAGGTGCAAAAAGAGCCCCTATTCCTCCAAACGTAATTATTGTCGATATCGAAACATCCTTGTTTTTATATAAATATTTTGAGGTGAACGCAATAATATTTGGCCATACACCAGAATAGAAAAA
>JAMCQQ010000017.1 GCA_023379515.1 Actinomycetota bacterium | reverse complement strand
GACCAGCTATTTAGCCTGCCCCCAAGTATAAAAGTCGGCGATAAAATAATAAAGGAACTTTACAGAAACTATAACATAAGCTATACCACCAGTGAAATAATTAAATATTCCAGTAATATTGGAGCGGTTACTTCGGCGCTTTCAATGGGGAAAAAATTGTTTTATGAATCCATAAAGAAATATGGATTTGGGGAACCAACGGGGGTAGATCTTCCCGGAGAAGAAGGTGGAATTTTATATAATTATAAGAACTGGTCAGCATCTTCAATTGGTACGCTTGCAATAGGCCAGGGTATATCAATAACTCCTTTGCAGCTTGTAAGGGCAGCGAGTGTAATTGCAAATGGCGGTTATCTGGTAACACCGAATATTGTGAAAGAAATTAGGCTTCAGAACGAAAGTGTAGAATATTTCGATAAAAAAGAAAAAATCAGGATTATAAGTGAAACTACGGCCAATGAGGTAAAAGACATGATGCTTGCAGTGGTAGATGATGGCTCAGGTACCAGGGCACAAATTGAAGGAGTTAAAGTTTGTGGAAAAACCGGAACTGCACAAAAAGCAAACCAGAGCGGAATTGGTTACAGTGAAGGAAGAATTATTACTTCATTTGTAGGTTTTGCACCTTATGATAATCCTCAGGTCGCAATCGTAGTAGTAATTGATGAGCCACATGGTCCCGATAATGAAATATTTGGCGGAACTGTTGCAGCTCCTATTTTTAAGGAAATCATGAATTTTTCTTTAAAAAGATTAAGGGTGGGACAGTATGAAACTTAGGGATGTTTTAAAGGATATTGGATATATTAATATCGTTGGTCCGCAAGATATTGAAATAACAGGAATTTCTATCAATTCAAAAAAAACTAAAATAGGGAATTTATTCATTTCCATTATGGGTTTTAAAAAAGATGGTCATGATTTTGCCCGGGAAGCGGCACAAAGTGGCACATCGGCTGTAATGGTACAAAAAGTTCTGGAGCTGCCGGAAAATATAACCCAGATATTGGTCAAAGACTGCAGGAAGGAATTTCCAAAAGTCTGCAGGAATTTTTATAAAAATCCGACGGGCTCATTGGTGTTGATAGGTGTAACAGGAACCAATGGAAAGACCACAACAGTTTATTTGACTGATTCAATTTTGAAGTCTGAGGGATTAAAAACCTCAATGATTACAACTGTTGGATCTTTTATTGGACATGACCTTATAGATTTTGACAGAACTACACCTGAATCATTGGATTTGAATGAATTTTTTCGCAAAAGTGTCCGGGAGGGAATAAAAGCTTCAACAATGGAAGTATCTTCTCATTCCATTGACATATACAGGATAGACTACCTTGACTATGATTATTTTATTTTTACGAATTTAACTCAGGACCACCTGGATTATCATGTAAACATGGAAAATTATTTTGAAGTTAAAGAAAGGCTGTTCTTAAAGGAAAACAGAAGAAAATACGGAGGCAAGGAAGCCGTAATCAATATTGATGATATATATGGAGCGGCCCTGGCAGGGACAACTGATTTAAAATCGCTGACATATGCAATAAGAGACAAGAGCGCAGGGCTGCTTGCAACTGATATTAGTAATTCTATTAATGGGACCAGCATGTATTTAAATTATCAGCGACGGTCAGGAGGTAATTTTAAGTTTAAAATAAGTTCAAAATTATGCGGATTTTTCAATGTCTATAATATATTGGCATCTGCCGGCATGGGTTTAATTATGGATCTGAAAATAAAAAATATTCAGGATGGAATAAGAAAAATATCAGGGGTTCCGGGCAGGTTTGAAAAAATTGAATTGAAAAAAAATAGAAATGTTATAGTGGATTATGCGCATACACCTGATGGTTTGGAGAATGTTTTGAAAACAGCGAGGTCATTATTGGAACCCGGCGGGAAACTCATTTCAGTTTTTGGCTGCGGCGGCGATAGAGATAAGACAAAAAGAAAAATAATGGGTGGGATATCGGCTCTGCTGGCTGACTTTACGATTATTACTTCAGATAACCCAAGGACCGAAGAACCGGAAATGATAATGGATATGATAGAAGAAGGATTCCGCCAATCCGGTACTCAAAAATATATGAAAATAGCTGACAGAAAAGAAGCAATATTTAACGCTCTTGATATTACCGGGAAAAAAGACATTATAATGATTGCCGGAAAAGGCCATGAAGATTATCAGGAATTCTCAGATTTTAGAATACATTTCAGCGATCAGGAAGTTGTAAAGGACTGGGATAGATGAAACTTGGCAGTAAAATAAAATTAAAGGAAATACTGGATTGGACCAATTCAACTGTTTATGGCTGCAAAAATAACAGTTTGCAGAATTTTAAGCTGGTTTCAATATCCACAGATACCAGAACAATAGAAGAAGAGGATTTTTTTATACCTGTTGCAGGCGAAAATTATAATGGACATGATTTTATTGGCGATGCTTTAAATAAGGGAGCCTCTGGTTTTATTTTTGAATCAAGGTTCCATGATATGGTTTCTTGCTGGAAGAGTAAAACAAAATCTGATATATGGAACAATATGTTGGTGCTGGAGACTGAAAATAATTTAAACTTTCTGCAGGATATTAGCTATCATTATATCAGGAAATTCAATCCCATTGTGATAGGCATAACCGGCAGTGTTGGCAAGACTACAACAAAAGATTTTGTAGCAGGTGTATTGAGCAGGGTTTTTAATACAAAATTTACCCCAAAAAATTTCAACACAGAGATTGGAATATCCAAATCTGTTCTTGAAATTGATAAAAAGACTCAATTTTTCATTGCCGAACTTGGTATGAGAGCAAATGGCCAGATCGGGAAACTTTCTAAGGTCATAAACCTGGATATAGGAGCAATAACTGCAATTGGTCCTTCTCATCTTGAATTTTTTAAAAACATTGAGGAAATAGCACTGGCAAAATCAGAAATGGCAGAGTTCATTGCCATAAAAAAGGGTGTGCTTTTTTTAAATAATGATGATGATTGGACAGATTTTATTGAGAAAAGAGCAAAGTGCAAAGTCTTGAAATTCGGACGCAATAATAATCTTGATTTTAATTTTCTTGAAAAGGATATGGATGAATATGGAAAATTTTCTTTTGATTTTTATAAAAATAAGAAAAAGCTTACGGAAATAAATTTACATGTGTCAGGTTATCATAATCTTTATAATGCATGCTGTGCCGCGGCAATATGTAATTTTTTAAAACTTGAACCGGAAGTGATAAGGGAAGGCATTGAAAGTACGGTTTTAGAGAACAAAAGGATGGAAGTAATAATAAAAGGAGATAAAATTATTATTAATGATTGTTATAATGCAAGCCCCCTGTCAATGAAAAAAGCAATTGATACGCTCAAGCTGGTAGCTTCCAAAAATAAAGGCAGAAGTGTTGTAATACTTGCAGATATGCTGGAGCTTGGAGATGAAAGCGAGCGGCTGCACTTTGAGATTGGTCAATACTTAAAGGAGAGAGATATAGATGTGGTTATTGCAGCCGGCAGGCTTTCGGAAAAGATTTGCTTAGGTTTTTTACCTGGGAAATCACATTATTTTACTGATAAAGGAAATCTTGGCGGTAAATTAAAAAGTTTTTTAAAAGCCGGCGATGTTATCCTTATTAAAGGATCAAGAACAAACAGGCTTGAAAGCCTGCTGGATTTTATTAATTAAATGGTTTATTTTTATGTTTTTAAATTTTTTTATTTCAGAGGATAAATTATGAACTGGATCTTTCTTTCAATTATATTCGGTGGGCTGATTTCACTGTTTTTTACCCCATTATTTATAAAGATACAAAGAAAAAGAAAAATCGGTCAGAGCATTAGAATCGACGGACCAAAATCACATTCAACCAAATCCGGTACGCCAACAATGGGCGGAATAGTATTTATCGTAGCGGCTTTAATCTCTTATGCAGGAGTATCAATCATCAAATTCTACAGGCATGATGTATTCAGCTATGAAGGAATTTTTGTAGTTTCTGTTTTCCTGATGTGCGGTCTTATTGGTTTTATTGATGATTATATGTCACTTAGGAAGCAGAGGTCCCTTGGGCTCCGGGGATGGGTAAAAATATTGCTTCTGGTGATCGTATGCATTTATTTCTTTCTTGTTGCGAAGTATGTTATTAATCTTGATACGTCATTGAGTATTCCGCTCACCAGCTTAAAATTTCAGCTTGGAAACTGGTATTATATTATTCCTGCCATTATCATCATCTCAACGACCAATGCAGTAAATTTAACTGATGGGCTCGATGGTCTTGCAGCAGGCAGCGCATCGATAGTTCTGGCAATTTTCTGTTTTATTGCATTTCTGGAATGGACAATCTCCAATGTTTCATTTGGGATAGACATAGCGGTTATTTGTGGGGCGGCAATTGCAGCATGTGCCGCTTTTTTGTGGTGGAACACGGCTCCCGCCGAAATTTTTATGGGTGACACGGGCTCATTTGGCCTGGGCGGCTTGATAGCTGCTGTTGCAATAATTTTAAAACAGGAAATATTGCTGTTAATAATAGGCGGATTATTTGTTCTGGAAACTCTTTCGGTAATTATACAGGTTATATGGTTTAAGATACGCAAAAAACGGGTATTTAAGATGGCCCCTCTCCACCATCACTTTGAGCTCCTTGGGTGGGCGGAAATAAAGGTCATTATACGATTCTGGATAGTCTGTGTTCTTTTTTCAGGAGTTGGATTTTTCATTTATTACTTTAAATTTTTAGACTAGAAATGAATTTGGAAATCAAGAACTTTTTGAAAAATAAAAATATCCTGGTTTTGGGCCTGGCGAAAAGTGGTATTTCTGTCATAAAAAAACTCGCCTTATTACCAGTAAGCGTATTGGGAATGGACAGCAATCCTTGTATTGATATTGAATCCAACTTTAAGGAAATTAAAAAAACAAAAAGTTTTAAATTGGAAATAAAGCTTGATGAAAAGATAAATGAAAATACTGATATTATAAAGGGGATAGATCTGACAATAGTCAGTCCTGGTATTCCGAATAATATCGCCATAATTAAAGAGGCCGATAAAAGAGGGATACCAATTTGGAGTGAGATAGAATTTGCCTGGAAATTAATGCCTGACCAGTCAAAGAAAAAAACAATCGGTGTCACCGGGACCAATGGTAAAACAACGGTTGTTACTTTAATTGAAAAAATTCTTGCAGAATCAGGCAGAGAAGCTGTTGCATGCGGAAATATCGGTAACCCTTTAATAAACACGATAGACTGCGGATATTCCAAAAATGCAATCAGAGTTATTGAAATAAGCAGCTTTCAGCTTGAAAGAATTTACACTTTCAAACCCCATGTTGCGGTGCTTTTGAATATAACCAACGATCATATGGACAGGCATTACACTATGGATAATTATGCAGATATAAAGTTTAAAATATTTTCAAATCTGGACGGATCTGACTGGGGGATTTTTAATGTTGATGATATCTTAATCAATAAAAAGCTTAAGGAAAAAAATTACTACTGTCAATCCAATTTGAATATTATCAAATATGGGTTCAATAAATCCAATCGGCAGACTGGCGATAATTTTATTTATTATAAAGACAACAATATTTATTACGAAATAAAAGGCAATGCGGGAAAGATTGATATTTCAAAAATGAACCTGATTGGAGAGCATAATATCTTAAATATTATGGCATGTCTGGGCTCTGCAAAGATTTTTAATGTTGATGATGCCAGCATTGAAAAAAACGTCAAGAATTTCAAAACACTTCAGCACAGGATAGAATTTATTGAAATTGTCAACGGCATCAGGTGTTTCAATGATTCCAAGGCAACAAATCCCGATTCTACCATCAAGGCATTATCAAGTTTTAATAAAGAAGTAACGCTTATTCTGGGCGGCAAGGACAAGGAAATGGATTTCAGCGCATTGCTGGCATATTTAAACGATACAGTTCTGAATCTGATTCTAATTGGAGAGACAAAGAACAAGATTTTAAATTTGATAAAAAAGCAAAAAGAAACAGGGTATGAAGTTTATCTTTGCAATTCTCTTGAAGAAGCAGTAAATAAAGGTTTTGAGGTTACAGAACCTGGCGATGTTTTCTTACTTTCTCCGGCATGTGCCAGTTTTGATATGTTCAGCGACTATAAAGACAGAGGTAGAAAATTTAAAAATTTGATCTTGAAAAGAAAAAATAATGGCTGAAGAAGAAAAATTTCAAAGATACAATGTTTTAAAAATAAATATCGAATATTATTTTATTTTTGTAATTGTTTTTATCCTGTCAATTATAGGCATAGTAATGGTTTCGAGTGCTTCAATTACAGTAGGGGATAGATATTTTAATGATCCCTATTGGTTTATCAGAAGACAGATTGTATGGTGGGTCATATCATTCATAGTATTTATCATACTTTCTAAGATCAATTACAAATTTTATTCAAAATTTTCCATTTTTTTTATTTTAATTTCGATTGGTCTTCTTGCACTCGTATTGATACCGGGCCTAAGCAGTGTCGTTGGAGGATCCAGAAGATGGCTGAATTTATTTTTCTTCAACATCCAGCCTTCTGAAATTGCAAAAATTGCAATAATTATTTTTGTCTGCGACAGTTTAAATAAAAGATACAAGGAGAATAGTGTCTTCAAAAATATTTTGTGGCCCTCTTTTGTCACACTGCTTGTCATTACTTTACTAATTTTCCTTGAGCCTGATTTTGGAACAGCTGTAATTATATGGATCGTGATATTTTTAATATTTTTTATTGGCAATGTAAGATATCCGCACATGATCAGTCTCGGATTTATAGGTGTTGCAGTTCTTGTTATCTATATGTTTATGGAGGAGTACAGGCGGGAAAGAATCTTTGCTTTTTTCAACAGGACCGCTGAAGCAAGTGGGGTTAATTTTCAGGTTAACCAGTCACTTATAGCCCTGGGTTCCGGTAATATTATCGGGCTGGGCTTAGGTAACAGTATTCAGAAATATTCCTATCTGCCTGAGGCCCATACAGATTTCATCTTTGCAATAATCGGTGAAGAGTTTGGGCTGGTGGGGACCCTGGTTGTTGTAGCATTGTTTTTGTTGCTGGCCTTTATCGGCATTAGGATATGCCTTAAAACCGAAGATTATTTCGGAAGAACTCTTGCGGGAGCCATCACAGGTTTAATCATTGCTCAATCTGTTATAAATATAGCCGTAGTTATCGGGCTTATGCCTGTCACAGGGTTGACACTTCCGTTTATCAGTTCCGGTGGCTCATCACTTCTGGTCAATATGGCCTGTGCAGGAATATTGCTTAATATTTCAAGGCAAAATATTACTTCCACAAATAAAATTGAAATGCAGGTGCGGGATAATGGATAAAGAAAATAGGAATTCCATAAAAAGCATCTTAATATGCGGCGGTGGGACGGCAGGCCATATATATCCGGCTGTTGCAATATCAGAATTTATTAAAGAAAAATATCCATATATCAGGCAAGTTTTTGTAGGAACCAAAAGAGGAATGGAAAATAAGTTTATACCTGAGCTTGGCATGGATTTTCGAACCATAAAGGCATCAGGCATTATAAATACAAACAATTATTTTAAAAAGATTTTAAATTATCTAAAGTTTTTTGTTTTTTCAATGGCAGGATTTTTTAGCTCGTTTTCACTGATAATTAATTTCAAACCCGATTTCATAATCGGGATGGGAGGCTATGTCTGCGGGCCGGTACTTGCAGCTGCAATATTTTTAAGAAAAAATTTTGGCCTTCATGAGCAAAATTACATACCAGGCAGATTGAATAAGATATTTTCCAGATTTTCAAGATATATATTCATCAGTTTCGAGGATACCGGTAAATTTTTTAAACCTGGAAATAATAAGATTGTTTTTACAGGAAATCCTGTCAGAAGGCAAATAAAAGATTCAATTTATGCCGGGCAGGATTTTCGGAATTGGGATTTTCAAAAAGAAAGGTTTACGATTGCAGCTTTTGGCGGCAGTCTGGGAGCGGAAAAAATTAATACTGCAGTTATGGGCCTCTATGATTATTTCAAAAATGACAGCAATATTCAGATAATACTTATATGCGGCAACAGGTACTATGAGGAGGCCAGTAAAAAATTAAAAAATATTCGTAATGAAAATGACAGGTTATTGTTTCGCTTACTTCCTTATGCCAATGAGATGAACAAGATTTATACAATTGCAGATCTTATAATTTCAAGAGCCGGCGCCAATACGATTGCTGAATTGGCAATTACAAACATTCCATCAATTTTAATTCCGTTCCCGAGAGCTGTCGATAATCATCAGTTTTATAATGCAGAGTATCTGGTTAAAAACAAAAAGGCTGTTATGATATTGGACAAGGATTTAAATAAGGAAAATCTTGCACGCGAAATTAATAATTTGCTTGCAAACAATAAAGAAAAATATTTTTCACTTAAAGAAGCAAAGCTAAGAATTGCCAGCATGGACAGTGCAAAAATAATTGCAGAAACAATAATGGAGAAAGACGGCTATGGAAAATAAAGACAGGCTCCAGCAATATAAAAAATTCTATCTTATCGGAATTGGCGGAGCAGGGATGAGTGCAATAGCAATAGTGCTTAATGGAATGGGATACCATGTCGCAGGCTCGGATATTAAAGAATCAAGATATACTAATTTGCTCAAAAATGAGGGCCTGCTTGTAAATATAGGACATGACGGAAAAAATGTCGAGGGATGGGATGCGGTTATTTTTTCCACGGCAATTCCCAAGGATAATCCAGAGCTTGCAGCTGCCGGAGAGAAGAGAATACCCATTTTCAGTCGTGGTGACATACTTGCATGGATTTTAAACGGTAAAAAGGGTATTGCAGTTACAGGGACCCATGGCAAGACCACAACTACTTCGATGATCTCACTAATACTTAGGGGAATGGAGCTGGACCCGACAATAATCGTAGGCGGAGAATTAAATGAGCTGGGCTCCAATGCCCGATTTGGAAATAGTGATTATATAATTGCAGAAGCAATAATGGAGAAAGA
>JAMCQQ010000016.1 GCA_023379515.1 Actinomycetota bacterium | reverse complement strand
CACCTATAGTCGGAATATTTTATTTATTCCTCTGATTCTTCAATCTATCAGAGGTTATTTTATTAAAAAGGATGCAGCATGGTTTTTCCATCCATTGGCATGTTTTTTAACATTTTTTATTTATAGCTTTATAAAAATTATGAGTTTTTTTAAAACTGATAAACAAAATCGAGATGAATGGAAACAATAGTAAATCAATTCCAATATTTCCCCTCTATGTTTAAGGTACATGAAGGGCAATCGTTAATTATTTTTATGAAAAATGTCTTCTTCAATCTGTGCACATATTGTATGGTATATTGCAATATGATATTCTTGTATTTCTGGAGTAATTAAAGAAGGAGCTTTGATAGGTACATCTGCATACTCTTTTAATATCCCACCATTTTTACCGGTAAACCCAATAATATTTACTCCTTTAACCTTTGCTACCATAGCTGCATTAATTACATTTTTTGAATTCCCGGATGTAGACAGGCATAATAAAACGTCGCCTTTATTACCTAACCCATACACTTGTTGGGCAAAAATATATTCAGGATTAACATCATTTGAATATGCTGTAATAAAAGACATATTGCTGGTAAGTGAAATTGCAGGAATCGGCTTTTGCAGATTTTTTACAATTTCACTCCCGGTTTCGTGATAAAGCTGCATAATAGATTCAATTTCTTTGCTTTCTAAATTTCGCGGGTGCATAAATCCTTTCATTAGCTCTCCGACAATATGTTCTGCGTCGGAAGCACTGCCCCCATTACCACAAGTTAACACCTTGCCTTTGCTGTTTATTGAACTTCTCATCAGTTCTATAGCAAGGTTGATATCAGCGGCACACTCTTCTATCTCAGGATATTTTTGGATCAAGTTTGATAAATATTTCTTCATGATAAAATAGTTTAATATATTTTATCCTAATTTAATATAATTCTTATAATATAGCATTAATCACTTCTTCGAGTGCATTAAACCTCATGTCTGCACAAGAATCCTGATTTTCCCAATATTCTCCATTTATTTTAACAAGAACTGTTGTTATTCCTGCATTTTTGCCAGCTATGACATCTGACTCTCTATCACCGATAATGAAAGATTTTTCCAAATCTATATTTAACTCTCCTGCTGCACGAAGAATCATCCCTGGTTTTGGTTTTCGGCAATCACAGTCTAACTTGAATTCCTTTCTTTCTTCAGGATAACCGCTATCTGGGTGGTGAGGGCAGAAATAAGTTGCATTAAGATAACAGCCTTGTTTGCCTAACAACCACTCCATTTTATTATGGATCTGCCTCAAACCGTTAAAATCAATCAGATTGCGTGCAATTACCGGCTGGTTAGTAACGACAACCGCAAGATATCCCGAATCATTTATCTTTTTTATAGCACTTGCTGCACCTGGAAGCAATTCAAAATCATTAGCATTGCACAAAAGAGTTATGTCTCTGTTTATAACGCCATCGCGATCAATAAATATTGCCGGCCGTTTGTATTTAAAATTATCATAGTTTTATGTAGCCCTTAAGAAATCTTTTTTTACTTTTTCATACCTTTCGAGAGTTCCCATATCTTTAACATATTCAGAAGAGATATAACCCGAAATCATCTCACCCGATTTTAAAAGTGTGGGGATTAAATCTTTTCCTAAATCGGCTTTTTCCTCCTTCTTTATATGCTGTAATATCCTCTTTTTAAAAATATAAACGCCTGCCATAACAAGATTTTGATACCATCTATCATCAGAATGTGGCTTTGGATAAATTGATAAAACATAACCGTTCTCATTGATTTCTATCAAATCACTATCATAAGGGTGGTCGTTAGGATGTAAAAAAAGTGTAGCAGCCGAATTTTTCATATAGTGAAAATCGATCATTCTTAAAATATCAAAATCCATAACAATGTCAGCATTAAAAATAATAAAATCATCTGAGACGAATTCTTCAATCTGTTTCAAACAACCTGCTGTACCTAAAGGAAACTGCTCTTTAATATACTTAATACTTACTCCCAACAAGTTCCCATCAGAAAAGTATTCTTCTATCTTATCTGACATATATCCCGATAATATTATTATTTCTTTTAGACTGTACCGCTTTGCCAGTTCGATTTGATGTTCTAAAACAGGCTTTCCTTCTAGCAAAACCATCGGTTTGGGAATATCCAGCGTCAGAGATCCCAACCTTACTCCCTTACCACCAGCAATAATTACAATATTCATAGATACTCTTATATGTTTTCGCTCTTTAATTAAGACTAAGTAATAAAATTTCTAGCCAAGAAATTTTGCAAATGCAATTATTTTCAGCTTTTTTATTGCCTAATTTAAATAAAAAATAAAATTATAGCTATATTTTTAAAACATAAAAAAGGTTAATTATTCACCAGAAACTAAATATATACATTATTATACAGGAGAAATCCCTGAAATGGTTAAATATGTTTTCAAATCTAAGTACCTGAATAATTACAATTTCAGTAGGAGTAATGTATTTGGCGAAGGTTATCTAAGCAGTTATTAGTATAAAAGAAGTGTATTATGAAAAGCTTGATTCTATTTATTAAAGAAGGTTATAATAAATTAATTTCTGATATTGCTTTCTTAAGGGCTACATAAAACTATGAAAATTTTACTTATTCAACCTGAATATAAGGATACTTGGGCAGCTCCACCTCTTGGATTAGGATATATTGCTTCATTTTTAGAGCAGGCAGAGCACGAAGTGGCATTAGCCGATTATACCTTGCAGCCGATTTCAATGGTTGATTTTAAGGCACAGTTAACTGCTTATAAGCCTGATTTAATTGGGATATCTTTAATGGTTAGGGCTTTGCCTTATGTTCAGGCGCTTATTCAAAATATAAAAGAAGCAGGGGATTATCCGGTTGTAATAGGAGGGCCACAGCCTACCATTGCTCCTGAATTTACTGTTAACTATACTGGTGCTGATTTTGCAGTGTTTGGCGAGGGAGAATTAACTATAGTGGAGTTAGCGGATTTTTTATCAGCTGGTAGAAAAGACTATGATTCTGTCCAAGGGCTTGTATATAAACAAGATAATAAAGCTATTATTAATAAACCAAGAGATTTTATAAAGGATCTCAATGTTCTGCCTTTTCCGGCTTGGGATTATATTGCTCCGTTAAAATATAATTTGCAGCCTGTTTTAACGCCTATAAAAGAAAAGCCCATCGCACCCATTGTTACAACAAGAGGATGCCCTTATAAATGCAACTACTGTGGAGGGTCTCTTATGTGGAAAAGGTCTTTTCGTATGCGCAGTGCAGCTAATATTGTGGACGAGATTGAGCTATTGAGGGATAAATTCGGTGTAAAGCAGATTTTTCTTTCAGATGATAATTTTACACTAAAGAAAAGCCATGCCATGGCTATGTGTAAAGAAATATTATTCAGAAAGATTAAGATACCGTGGGCATGCCCTAATGGCATCCGGGTTGATAAGGTTGATGATGAACTGTTTGGACTTATGCGTGAGGCAGGATGTTATCTTGTAGGCCTTGGGATAGAGTCAGGCAGCCAGGAGATTCTTAATCGTGCCAAAAAGCAACTGGATTTATCTCAAGTTGAAGAGAAAGTGAGATTGGCAAAGAAGCACAAAATTCTTACTTACGGCTTTTTTATTATAGGCCTTTTGGGTGAAACAAAGAAGACTATTCGCCAGACGATTGAGTTTGCAAAGAAGCTTCCTTTAGACAGAGCATGGTTTAATGTGCTTGTGCCATATCCCGGAACAGAGATTTTTGATTTATACGCTCAGGGCAAGTCTTATGATGAAATTGACTGGACAGGGGTTGATGCAACTACAGGTATGATTACAAAGGGGATAAAATACGAAGACTTAAACGCAGAAGATATGGTTTATTGGCAGCGCAGGGCCCTAAAAGAGTTTTATTTAGCACGCCCCAATCGCATATTTAGTGTTTTGCGCAATATGTCCCCTGGCAGTATAAAAACTCTTATGAAGACGAGCTTTTTTAAGCATTGGGTAAAGCATGAGAATGAATGATTTTGAATCTAATCTAAAGAATATAAAAGCAGCAATAGTAACGCATGTTTATACAACCGGACCTGCTCAAGAGCTTGAGGATTATCTTAAAGGAAGGGTGAAAGAGTTAGTGTTTATCGGACATCCTTTCAGATATTCCCACGATACCAGGTCTTTTTATAAGATATATAAGGATGGTGTTTTAAGCAAGGCTCATTATTCATTTAATTATAGGGCTCCCGAAGTGATTCTATATTGTAAAGATGTCTTTTATACACTATTATGGCTGTTTTTCAGAAAAGGCAATCTTGATTTATATGTAGGCGCAGACCCTCTTAATGGATTTGCAGGATTTATATTGAAGAGAAGAGGCAAGGTTAAAAAAACAGTATTGTATACAATAGATTATGTACCAAAAAGATTTAACAATAAGGCTTTAAATTGGGTTTATCATAGATTAGATTCTTTTTGTGTAAGGAATTCTGATTTTGTGTGGAACCTCTCAGCCAGGATGGCTGAAGAGCGTAAGAAGAAGGGTATATTAAAAACTATTAATCAGATTGTTGTTCCTATAGGAGTAAATTTCGACAGGATACAAAGAAGGGATGATGATAAAATAAATCGTTATTGCCTTGTATATATGGGGCATGTCAAAAAACATCAGGGGCTGGAGCTAGTTATTAACAGTCTCAAAGATATAATTCATAAAGTTCCAAAAGTAAAGCTTTTGATTGTCGGAGGAGGTGATTTAGAGGAACATCTTAAGGATATAGTAGCCAAGAAGTGCCTTGGTGAATATGTTGAGTTTAAGGGGTACATCCCGGATCATAGGGATGTAGAGAGTATTTTAAGTGAATGCGCTGTAGGGCTTGCATTGTATGAGCCGGATCCATATAGCATTACCTGGTATTCAGATCCAAGCAAGCCAAAGCAGTATATGGCAAGCGGCTTGCCTGTAATAATTACTTCTGTTCCGGCAATATCTGATGAGATAAAATCAAAAAAGCTCGGATTGATAGTAAATTATAATAAAGAAAGCTTCGTAAAAGGAGTGCTCAAACTTTTGTTGGATAATGAATTTTATTTTGAATGCAGGAGAAATGCGATTGAATTTGCTTCAACGGTACGTTGGGAGAATATTTTTAGCAATACATTGGTCAGATGCTTATAATACCAGTGGTGAGAAACATGCCTTTTATGTTGAAAATTATGAACTTATTCAATGAAATTTATAAAAATATTCAGGTATATTATATTCAATTTATGGAAGCATTCATGAGTAATAAAAAGAATCTAATCTATGATAAACCCAGTAGATGAGTACAGAAAAAAGATATTTAGAAAGATAGGTCTAGAGATTTTTAATAATCAAACTATTTTAGATGTGGGTTGTGGTGATGGTGCGGATTTACTATATTTAGCTGATAAGGTTAAAATGGCTGTTGGCATAGACATTCTGACTAATTCCCAGTGGGTTGAACATCGTTCAGACTGTTTGCAATTTAGTGTTGCAGATAGCGAAAATCTCCCGTTTAGAAAAGAATCTTTTGATGTTGTTTTTGAAAAAGATATGCTTCATCATACTGGTAACCCGATACGAGCTCTAGAAGAGATTAAAAGGATTACAAAAAAGGGCGGATCCATTGTTATCTTGGAAGCCAATAGATATAATCCTATTTTTTATTTTCATATGACTTTATTGCATAAGCACGAGCATTTCACGCAAAAATTTTTTAGACAAATAGTAAATGAAGTTTTTGGTAAAACAGCTGTATTTTCTAGCTTTGAATCGCATGTTTATCCAACAAATAGTTATGCCTTAATAAGGGCTTTTCATTATTTTGAAAATATAGTTGAAAGTACTCCTGTTTTTCAGAAATTTCTCTCATATAATATGGCAATTATTAAATTGGATTGATTAACTATATCAATTGCAGGTATTTGAGGTGAAAAAATGGAAGAGATAATATTTAAAAATGGTATTCCTAAAAAAAATAAGCTTATATTATTTATTTTATTCTCAAAGTTTTTATTGGTCTTCCCTTTTATAAAAATCATAATTAAAAAATATCTGAAGCATTGTAAAAATATATATTTTATCCCTGGTTTTAGGTTTTTTTATGGCAATATTTATGGAGAAAATATCAGTGTAAATGATACTTTTTTTGTTGATTATGCACCTGTTTATATTGGAGAAGGAACAATGTTTTCTTTAGAAAACATTGTTATAACATCTATGTATGACTACAAGGATTTTAATACAGTTAAAGCCAAGCCGGTTTATATAGGGAAAAATGTATGGATTACATCAAGATGCATAATACTTGGTGGAGTAAGAATTGGAGATAATTCCATAATAGGAGCCGGAAGCGTTGTCTCTGCCGATATCCCACCAAATTGCTTTGCTGCAGGTAACCCCTGTAAGGTAATAAGACAACTAGACTGACACTGACGCATGAATAAGAAACCTTTTACTGCGCAAATCATATTTTTCATTAATAAGTTTGGGCTATCTTTATGTTTAATTCTGCTTTTTGTAATATCGCTGTTAAATAAATTTCCGAAAGATTATATTTACTCTTACAGCGATTTCTTTCAGCTTGTAAATTTTAAAGATACCTTGAAATGGTTTAGTAATGCTTTTATAGATATTGGAGCAGGAAGTGTAAATTTTTTATATGTCCCTTTTTACTATTCAGTGTTAGGATTCATTCAGAACTTTGCAGGAGTTCAATATATGTCTATAGTTTATTCTTTTATTTTCCTTGTTAGCAGTTTTTATTCTTTTTATATAGCTACCATATTTTATGGTCTTGACAGGGAAAAAGACAGGCATATAATACTCTGTTTATCTTTGCTATACGCAATAAATTCATATACAGCTATAAGGTTCGAGTTGCCATCCATTTATTTTGTTCTATACATCTTTATACCAGTTTTATTTGCTACGACTCATGCTTATTTTATGGAATCCAAGGTATTTAATAGAAATTTGCTTTGGTGCGCAATATTTATGCTTATAAGTACTGTTAGCTTTGTGAATCCGCCTTATTTTTTAGCACTCGTTATATTAATTTCTGCTTATATTATGTTGCTTTCTATTTTTTACAGGAAGTATAGTTTTTTCGTTTTGGTTAAGAAATGTGCTCTTTATTGTTTTATATTTATAAGCAGCTATGCAATGTATTTATTTACATGGCCTGCAATATTACTTGAAATTATCCCCGGGATCAATCAGGGTAAATATCAAGTGAATATGCATGATTGGATTTATTCACAATCATTAACGATGTTGGATGTTTTTTCATTCCGCAATAGACTTTTTGGTCTGGTTAATATTAATCAGATTAATCTTCTTTTTTTCTTTGCGTTAACCTTTTCTTTATTTGCATTACTGCTTGGAAGCTTTTTGGTTTTTAAGAATAATAGATATAAGAAGACAAGCATTATATTTGGTTTTATGGTATTAGTTACTATTTTTCTTTTAAATAAAGGACGAGGATTCCCCTGGGAAGCACCAGTGCAGTCTATGTTTATAAATAATATTATTTTATCTTCTTTACGCAGTTTTGATAAAATACTTATTTTTCTGCCATTTATGCTGTTAATGCCGTTTTGTTTATATAGGTCAGGCATAAAGTACAAATTCATTCCGTTGATTTTATTGGTTTTTACTTTAATTTTTAGTTACCCCTTTATTCATGGTGATCTGTATAAAAAACATTATGCTGTGGAGAATGGTAAAAATTATCTTACAAGTAATTATGCTTCTTTAGTTAAGATCCCCCAGGAATATTTTGATATAATAAGCAAAACAAATCAGATAAAGAATGATTTCAGGGTTTTTAGCGTCCCGTGGTCATTGGAAAATCCGGATCTTAAGGGCTGGATTATATCGCCGGAATGGAAGAATAAAGGAGCCAATCCAATTATACAATATTTCAATCGTCCTTTTGTTCAGATGAATGATCCAAATTCATTTAGAGGTTGGAATTATGGGGAAGAATGGAATGAGCAGGTGGATAGCGAATCTCTTTGGTTGATGTCCCTATCTGGCATGCTTAATGCAAAATATCTGATTTTTCAAAAAGATGTTCCAGAAATGTTTGTAAATAAAGCAACCTCAAAAATAAATTTTTATAAGGAAAAAGGATTTATTAGTCCTTTAACTTCTAATCAATATTTTGACTTTTTTGAGATATCAAATAAGTTTTTCCTTCCACATTTCTATATCCCGGATGGGAAATATATTATTAAAGAACCCAGCCGTATTCCTTTGGTTTTTGAAAACGTGCCTAAATTTGAAAAACCTGTTATTTTGGAATCTGACAATGAGAATTTGGCTGGCCTGATGTTAGGCGACGATAAAATTGTTATCGAATATAAGAAAATTAATCCTGCAAAATATAAAATAAAATTTCACGGTATAAGTAAATCTTTCCCTTTTGTTTTCTCTGAATCTTTTAATTCTTCTTGGAAAGTTTACCCTATGTATTATACTGAAGCTGAGAGTAGCAATATTGAAGGATATAGGATTTTTGATCAAAACGATACTTACCAGGCTACAAAAGAGGAACTGAAGTCTTACCTTAAGAAAGGTTGGGTTTCAGAGTTAGGTGATGACGCAGAAAAGAAAAGAAAGATAGCCTTATGGACATCTTTTAACTCTGAACAAAACTATGAGGAGAAGTATTACGTTGATTTTTTATCAAAAGAAATTAAAGGGGTTATCCAAAATGATAATATATCTGGAGGACATTTTTATGATACATGGTTTCTTAAACCTATTGATGAAAAATTCCATCAGATTGCAAATGGTTATGCTAACTATTGGCAGGTTGATATAGAATATTTGGACAAAAATTTTCCAGGCTTTCTTAAGGAAAACGCTAACGGGACATATGATTTAGAGGTAATCGTGGAATTCTTGCCTCAAAAAATATTAGGTATTACTAAAGTTTATGTTGTGCCTTTTGCTGTGTTTATTTGTTTTCTTCTAATTGGAACGTATGTTTTTAGGAAAAAGCGAGACACCGTCATTTTATAATGTCCATAGGAGTAGGTTATGTTTTTATTTAGCTATCTGATCTAATTAGCAGATTTATTTTTCATGTTTATATATAGAGAGGAATGATTGAATTATTTATGGATGAATTGTTGTCTATTATTGAACATTATGAAAAACCAAAATTGAACCAAATAGAGAAATGTTATCGTGAAACCTTTATTAATATGGTCAAAGAGTTTGAATTTAGAGATATCACAGCTCTATCGGTAGGTGCTGGGAGTGGTATTTGGGAGTATATTCTTTTAAAGAGGTTATTTAATATCAGAAAGATTGTTTCAATAGATATTGTTGAAGGAATTATAAAAGAATCTGACCAGATGTTGTTAAAGTCTTTAGTAGAGTGGGAGTTCTGCAAAGTTGAGGCTGATGGTGTTTTACCTTTCCATGGGAATATGTTTGATTTGGTCTATCATCTTGACGTCATTGAACATACAAATAATCCATTTCTTTTTTTGTCCGAACAGTACAGGGTTTTAAAACCAGGAGGTGGAATAATTATAGGTACCCCCAACATATTCAGACCTGGAAACTTGTTTAAATTATTAACAGGGAGACTTAAATACCCTACAATATTAGGTTATAGAAAAATAGTTGGAAACTATATTCATACTCATGAATACTACGATCAAATGCTAAAAATGCTTTTAAATTGCACAGGTTTTCATGATGTCAGGTTTATCCATTGTTATTTCGGAATGCCATTTATGAACATGGTTTTCTCAAAGTACCCGAAGAGTAATCTAGGAAAATCTATGTGCCATTACTTGATGTGCATGGCTAAAAAATAATGACTGGCCGAGATTATTATTGTTATAATTTTTCGATAATGCTAAATTAGTTTAACAATTCCTTATTTTATTTATTATTATGAGTTAAGTTTATGCATAAAACAAATATCAAGACCGTATTGCTCAGCACCTACATAAATACGGTTAATAACGAAACGTATGCGCTTTTTGGCCCTGTGGAGAACTTTATCGGGTATCTGTGCCGGAAATTTTCCAATGTTTATTTTATAAGCCAGCCAATGCCTGGGGAAGACGATCTTACTGTGACTTTAAGCATTTATAGAGATGGAAAGCTTTTATGGATAAAGAAAATGCCTAGGTTTTTGCAATTGCTATGCTGGGTTAACCCCAGAAAAGTTACATCAAATCAAACAGTAATCAGACTTAAGATGCGCGATTTCATATCGAATTTTTATTTTATTACTTTTAGTATTTCTCACAAGCTGGATTTATTTATAGGCGTTGAGAGTATTAACTCTTTAGCCGCAGTTATATTAAAGAAGTTTGGTCGTATTCGCACGAT
>JAMCQQ010000015.1 GCA_023379515.1 Actinomycetota bacterium | reverse complement strand
TTTTGCCGGATGTATACCAATAAGTCCGATGTTATAAAGGGTTTTTCAAGATTTATCTATGCGGCTTTTGACTGTAATTTTTTAATGGAGTGTATTGCAGTTTTTTTCATTTCATTAACATTTTTAGTTCCATTTATTTTACTGCCCCTGGGTATTTTTATTTTTGACTGGCCGAGAATATTGGTAAGTTTAAATATCATTCAAATATTATTAATATTTGTTATAAAAATTGTGCTTGCGATAAGATTTAAAGAAAGAATTCTTGATATATTTTTTACCCCTATTTCTATTGTATATATAGTCTTTATAGCAATGAATTCATATATTCAATCAAGGTTCGGCAATGGTATAAACTGGAAAGACAGAACTTATGGTATTCCGGATGAGGACAGCATAGAATTGGCTGAATTTAAAAGCAAAAGAAAATAGTATTTATTTCAAATCATTTTAATATCACATTCAATTTTAAGAATATTTCGAAAGGATCAAGAATGCATGTTGTTACCGGTGCAACAGGACATGTAGGAAATGTCATTGTAAGAGAGCTGCTTGCAAGAGGTAAAACGGTAAAAGCTTTAATACGCAAAACATCAAATAAAGCCGTTTTGGAAGGACTGAAAGTTGAAAAAGCATTAGGTAATATTCTGGATCTTGATTCTTTATTAAAAGCTTTTAGGCATGCTGAAGTAGTTTTTCATTCAGCTGCAGAAATTTCAATTTTGTCAGGCAGAAATAAATTAATATATGAAACCAACGTAGAGGGCACCCGGAATGTTATAAAAGCCTGTATAATGTGCGGGGTCAAACGTCTGATCTATATTAGTTCGATACATGCAATAAAAGAGCCTCCTTGCGGAGTAATCATTGATGAAAGCTTGCCCTTCGGTATTGACAATGCCATTGGTGAATATGCCAGGTCCAAAGCTAAAGCCAGTTTGGATGTATTTAAATCGACCAGCAATGGTCTTGATGCCGTAATAGTATGCCCAACAGGTGTTATAGGGCCCTATGATTATAAAATTTCGTCATTAAGTAAAACTTTTATTGACTTTGTTAATAGAAAATTGATGTTTTCCATGGAAGGTGCTTATGATTTTGTAGATGTCAGAGATGTTGCAGCAGGCTGCATTTTAGCATGCGATAAAGGGAAAATGGGAGAGAGCTATATCTTATCGGGAGAAAGAATAACCATTGATGAACTTATGTCAATTCTGGAAGATATAACAGGAATTAAAAAACCTCGTTTTAAAATTCCTGTTATGCTGGCTAAAACTGCTGCCACTTTTTCTCCCATATATTATAAACTTGCAAGAACCCAGCCCCTTTTTACCAGATATTCCATATATACTCTTTTAAGTAATTCTTCAATCAGCCATAAGAAAGCCAGCAATGATTTGGGATATTTTCCACGCGTTATAAAAAAAGCTGTTGAAGATAATATAAAGTGGTTAAAGGAGTACGGAGCATTGTAAAAAAATGTCAAATGATGACCATAAAGAGGATTCTTTTTAATTTAATCTTTATCACTCTGAATATGTGTTATATACTTAATTACCGATGATGAAAAATCTAATTTTAAATCGATGAGTCAAAAAAAAATAGAAACTTATAATCTCCTATTATCAGGCAGAGTGCAGGGAGTCGGATTTAGATATTTTGCTCAATACAGGGCGGTACGGTATAATATAAAAGGATATGTAAGAAATACTTATGATGATAAAGTTGAGATTGTTTGTCAGGGAGAGCCTGATATTTTAAGTAAATTCATACGTGAAGTTAAAAACGGTCCGTCTTTTTCTCAGGTATCTCAAGTTGAGATGGAAGAAATTAAGGACCCTCCAATTTATGACTCATTTGAGATAAAATATTGATGAATAAAAACATTATTTAAATAATTATATAGCTTAATTCAAAATCATGAAAATAGAAAAAATTATTAACCATGACAGATTCTAATACAAAACTAATAGGTCTTTTTGGTAATCCTGCCCGCCACAGCCTTTCTCCTAAAATACAGAATTATTTCATCAGCAAGTACAAGAAAAACTGCCTATATGTGGTTTTTGAGCCAACTGAAAATAATTTGGAACAGGCTTTTATTGGTACCAGGAACCTGGAATTTATAGGATTAAATGTGACGATGCCGTTTAAGGAAAAAATTTTTACTCTGGTTGATCAAACAGATAAGACAGCATCATTTATTAAGGCAATAAATACTGTTAAGTTTATTCAGGATAAAGTTTCTTCCGGAAGCATTTCGATTGGTTACAGCACTGATGTTCCCGGGTTTATAAAGGCCCTGGATGATAAAAAATTCCTGTGGACAGGTAAAAAATGTCTGGTTATTGGCGCCGGAGGGGTTGCAAAGAGTACAGTTTATGGGTTGGGTCAAAAGAAAGTTGGTAAGATTTATGTTTTTGATATTATACGGAACAAAGCTTTGGAATTGATAAATATTTTTAATAAAATTTCGAGTATTGAAGTTGTTGAAGATTTGAATGACTTAAATAGTGAAATTGAAAATATTGATTTAATCGTAAATTGCTCTCCTGCAGGTATGAATTTGGAATCAAAAAAAGAATTAAAAAAATTGTTGCCGGTACCTTCAAAGTGGAACTTAAAAGATAAATTTATATTCGAGATGGTTTATAATCCCTGGGAAACAAAATTTATTCAGAAGGGTAAGAAGGAAGGGGCAACAATTGTGACCGGAATTGATATGCTTATAAACCAGGCAGCTTACTCTTTTAAAATCTGGTTCGGTATCTTACCCGATACAAATGAAATAAAAAAAATAATTCTAGATTCTGCTTAATTCAGATCTCCTAAATTAAGCAAATTTTATTTGCTGTCATAACTGCTAATGCTATTTCAAAGTTATATCTAAAGTGTTTCTTCGCATACGCACATAACATTATTTTTATTCATAAAATACTATTGAATATTTGCTTGAAGTGGTTATAATCTACGAAGTTTGAGTTAATCTAAACTTTGTTATAACCATAAAAGGAGTCAAGTGAAATTAGGAATTTTGGGATTGCCCAGTGTTGGAAAAAGTACGTTATTTAATGCTCTGACTAAAGCGGGTGTGCAAACTGCCAACCATCCATTCAGCACCATTGAACCAAATGTTGGGATCGTAATGGTACCAGATGTAAGACTTGAAAGACTGACAAAAATGTACAATCCTAAAAAAACTACTCCGGCTACCATAGAATTTATCGATATTGCCGGCCTTGTCAGCGGCTCAATCAGGGGTGAAGGCTTAGGAAATAGATTCCTGGCACATATCCGTGAAGTTGATGCAATAATTCATACCATAAGATGCTTTGAAAATGAAAATGTTATGCATTTAGGAAACAAAATTGATCCTTTGAATGATATTGAAATTATAAATCTGGAGCTGATCCTTACTGATATTGAAAGTCTTGAGAAAAAAATACGGAATATTGAGAAATTATCGAAAAACGGTGATAATAAAATTAAGGCTGAGCTTACAATCCTGGAGCATATAAAAGAAAGTCTCGAAAAGGATATCCTCATCAGGAACATGCAGCTTAGCCAGGAAGAACAGAAATTAATCAATCCACTTTCTCTTTTAACTGCAAAACCAGTAATTTATGCAGTAAATATTTCTGAAAAAGACATCGGTAAGGATATATTGAACATGACACCAGTTCAAAGAATTATCGATTATGCCGGAAAAGAAAATTCCGAAGTTGTTGTTATATGTGCAAAAATAGAGGAAGAAATAGCTCAATTGGATGATGAGGAGAAAGGAATATTCCTTCAAGAACTTGGGATAGGACAATCAGGACTTGATAGGTTAATCAAATCTTCATATAAGCTTCTGGGACTGATAAGTTTTTTAACGGTTGGCAGAGACGAAGTCAGGGCATGGACGATAAAGAAAGGAGACAAGGCTCCGAAGGCTGCTGCTAAAATACATACTGACTTTGAAAGAGGTTTTATACGTGCTGAAATTATTCCTTCCGACATACTCCTTGAGCTGGGCTCATACAGCAAGGCAAAAGAAAATGGACTTGTTAGGCTTGAAGGTAAGGAATATATAATTAATGATGGAGATGTAGTTGAATTCAGATTTAATATATAACTCTTTTGTATGACACTTTTTGACTAATGATAATAATTATGTTATTATGCTTATGTATAAATATACAATCTTGATTGTAAAATTAATTACGAATGGCAGCAAAAGAAATATTTTTTTATATTTTATTTTTTTTATCTGGCTTATTTACGGGAAGCTTATTAAACCTGTTCATTTATAAAATCCCAAGAAAATTACCAATTTTTGAACCTGTCAATAATTGTTCTGAATGCAGCACAAAAATAGCATTTTATACTAAAATCCCATTGGCCACACTTGGTTTAAGGGGAGGCAGATGCAAATCATGCAAGAAGAAGATTCCTTTTATAAGTTATCAAAATGCTCTTGTAGAAATATTGACCGCATTGTTATTTCTTGCAAATTATGTATTTTTCGGATTTAGGTCATACGGATTATATTTGAGCAGAGGCATAATATTATGCAGCATATTAATTATTATATCGTTTATAGATCTGAAATTTAAAATAATACCCAATAAAATAGTTCTTCCATTTACTTTGATTGGCTTATCGATAAGTACACTTATAGTTGTTTTGGAAAATTCCAGAAGGTGGTGGCTGCCGCTTGCATATTGTGCCGGGGCTTTTACTTTTATGCTAATAATTCATTTGATTTATCCTAAGGGAATGGGTATGGGTGATGTTAAACTGAGCTTGATGCTGGGGGCTTTCCTGGTAAAAAATGTAATAGTCGGATTGTTTCTTGGATTTCTGCTTGGTTCAATCTCAGGTTTAATCTTGATTATTTCAAGAAAAAAGAAATTAAGCCAGGAAATTCCTTTTGGACCATTTATTTCTGTCGGCAGCATAATAGCACTGTTTATTGGGGAATATATATTGAGGTGGTATGTTGGCTTTATTTAAAAGGTTTTTATTTTAGTTTATAATAATAGGCATTATTACTAGGCATAACACTTAGTTGATTTTTATAATCATATTGTGAAAGGACTTAAAATTTGAGATTTTTAACGGCAGGAGAATCTCACGGTGAAGCACTTTCAGGAATAATCAGCGAATATCCTTCGGGTATAGAAATTGATGCAGATTTTATTAATTATGAGCTTTCCAGGCGCCAGAAAGGATACGGCAGGGGCGGAAGAGTAAAAATTGAATCCGATAATGTAAAAATTCTTTCGGGTGTAAGAAAGAATAAAAGTACAGGTTCACCAATATCTTTTTTAATATTTAATAAGGACTGGCAAAACTGGAACGAGAAGCTGAAAATTGAAGAGAGCCTATTAAATCCAAGGCCGGGACATGCGGATCTTAGCGGATTTCTGAAATACAGACTCGAAAGTATAAGAGATGTAATTGAACGAAGCAGCGCAAGAGAAACTGCCGCAAGAGTCTGTATCGGGGCATTCTCCAAACTGGTTTTAAGGCATCTTGATATTAATATTTATAGTTATGTTGAGCAGATTGGGGACATAGGTTTTTGGCTGGTCAAAACAAAAACCAAGAACAAGAAACTTATTGATTCTTTAAATGTTTTATTACAGGGTAATATAAGTAATGTTCAAATTTTGGAAGATATTGAAAAATCACCTGTCAGATGTCCGGATGAAGAAATTTCAAAGCTTATGATCGAAGAAATTGATAAAGCTAAAAAGGAAGGTGATACTTTGGGCGGTAAGTTTATAGTAATAGCATCCGGGCTCCCCCCAGGGTTGGGCTCATTTGGCCAATGGGATAATCGTTTTGATGCGAAAATTGCAGCGGCTTTTATGAGTATTCCGTCAATTAAAGTTGTGGAAATCGGGGAAGGTTTCTTGGCTCCATTTTTCCACGGAAGAGAGTTTCATGATGAGATTTACTATGATGATATACAGGGATTTTACAGAAAAACAAACAGAGCCGGAGGAATTGAGGGCGGCATGTCAAATGGGCAGCCCATTATTATAACAGCTTCTGCTAAGCCCATTCCAACGACTGCAAAAGGACTGCAATCAGTAAATATAAAAACAAAGGCTATGGAGAATAGCCTTAGTGAAAGATCGGATATATGCGCTGTTCCCAGTGCGGCCGTTGTTGGGGAAGCAGTGCTGGCCATAGAAATATTAAATGCTTTTCAGGATAAATTCGGTAAGGACAACCTGAAAGAAATTCTTGAAAGCTATAATAATTATAAAAAGTATTTGAAGGAAATTTAGTAAATAAGTTTATTTTATATGGATTTTAAAAATATTTCTTTAATTGGTTTTATGGGTTCGGGTAAAACTACTGTTGGCAAAATTCTTGCCAAAAGATTAAATTTTTTGTTTATAGACCTGGATAAAGTTATCGAGATAGCCGAAGACAGAAAAGTATCAGAAATATTTAAATATGGAGGCGAGAAATATTTCAGGGATGTTGAAAGCGAGGTCATAAAAAAAATTTACATAAATGAAAATTGTGTATTTGCCTGTGGCGGTGGTGTTGTCGAGCGAAAAGAAAATATGGATTTCATAAAGAAAAACAGTATTATAGTATATCTTTCTGTTTCTTCCGGGCAAGCCTTTGAAAGACTAAAAAATGCAGAAGACAGACCTCTTCTTGGCGATCCATCAGACTTAGATTCCAGGAAAAAAACCATCAATAATCTTATAAGCAAAAGAGA
>JAMCQQ010000014.1 GCA_023379515.1 Actinomycetota bacterium | reverse complement strand
TCAGCGAGTAAGAGTGTCATATAAATTATTGATATAAAAACTTTACTGGGAAAAATTCCTGTTTTTGAAGACATATTATCTGCTTATATCTAATTTTTATTTTCACTCTTATTTTTATTAATTTATTAATAAATTATGAGCAAGAACAAAATCACATCCGGCACTAAAATCGAATTGGTTTCACCTGCAGGCGGGTGGGATTCGCTGAAAGCTGCTGTAAATGCAGGTGCAGACGCAGTATATCTGGGATATAAAAAATTTGGGGCAAGGGCTTATGCAGAAAATTTTGAGCTGTCCCCGTTAAAAAAAGCCATAAAATTTGCCCATTCAAACCATGTGAAAGTTTACCTTACCCTTAACACACTCTTGAAAAACGGAGAACTGGGTGAAGTCATCAATTTCATGAATGAGTATGCACAATTTTGCAGAGACGGGGTAATAATTCAGGATTTTGGTTTATATAAGATTTTGAATGATTTGTTTCCTTCCATGAGAATCCATGCAAGCACTCAGCTTAACACTCATAATCTTTACTCTGTAGAGCTTTTAAAAGAACTAAAGTTTGCAAGAGTCATTCTTGCAAGAGAAATGACGTTTCAGGAAATAAAGAATTTAACGGATAAAAAAATTATCGAAACGGAAATCTTTGCCCATGGTTCCCAGTGCTATTCTTATTCAGGGAGCTGTTATTTCAGCTCTTTTACTGGTGAGCGAAGCGGGAACAGGGGAAGATGTCCTCAGCCATGCAGGATGAAATATAGTCTGATCAGCAGCCAAAGCAATGGTTCTGACTTGTTATGTATAAGCAGGGAAGCATATCTTTTAAGCAAAAGCGATCTTTGTACACTAGAAATTCTGCCGCAAATTGCTGCTTTGGGAGTAGATGCATTAAAAATCGAGGGCAGAATGAAGTCTTCTAACTATGTAGGCATAGTTACAAAGATATATCGAAAATACATCGACTTATATTATAAAAATCCGGAAGATTATGAAGTTGATGCTTTAGATAAATATAAAGTTACACAGATTTTTTCAAGAGAAACAGGGACGGGCTATTTTAAAGAAGAATATCCGGAGGAAATAATATCTCAGAAAAAATCAGGCAGTGTGGGAAACTTTTTAGGAAGAATTTTTAAACTTGATTTTGAAAAGAATAAAATTAAATATATCTCTTTTAAAAGTAATTGGCCGGTAAACAGGGGAGACATTATAGAAATATGGACAAAAAAGGGAAACGAGCAGATTAATATCAATGATATTGAATTAGTTAAAGAAGAAGCGGGTAAAAAATTGTACAAAATTCCATTAAAACATAATGTCATACTTTCAAGAGATGATAGAATTTTTAAATTTTATGATAAGGTTCTGGATTTGGAAGCAAAAAAGCTTTTAGAGATTGACGTCGGAAACTTGAAGTTTGAACCAGAATCATTACCGGAAACGGGTCCTGAGGGCGGAGGCGTAATGTTCAAAAAACTTGAAAAAATTGACATACAAAATTATTTGGAAAAATATGATCTTGTTTTAAAAGACAGGAAAAAATTTGAAAAACTATCATTTAAAAAAAGCAGCAATGAAAGATTGGAGTTGATGATTGTAGCAGATAAAGAAGATATTGCAGCAGAAGCCTTAAATGCCGGTGCCGATAAGATTATCTATGATAACTTCAGGGAAGCTATAGATGATAAAAGTACCTTGACATTTGATAATTTGATAAGATTAAAAGATTTGAGTGCTTCAAATAATATCGAATTTATCTTAAATACTCCCTCAATATTTTATGATACTAAGACTTATGACATTGAGAAGATTGTTACCAGGCTGATTACGGATGGTATAAAAAATTTTGCCATTTCAAATTCAGGAATTATAAAGTTGATAGCGAAAGCAACCGGCGCCATTAATTTATATTTGAATCCCGGTTTAAATATCTTTAATAATCTTGCAGTATTATTTTATTATGAGCTTATGGACAAAATTAATGCTGCAGGTGACAATTTAAAAATTTCAATTAAGGGAATAAATTTGTCTTCCGAGCTTAATATTGAAGAAATGTCAGAAATTATTGATATCATAAGAGAAAATAGCCCTAAAGATATAAATTTTTCAATTTTTAGTTACGGTTATTATCCGATAATGACAACAAGGTATAAGCTGGAATTCCTGGATACAAAATATAAACAGGGCAAATCTTATCATATTAAAGATAGCAAAGGCTACAGGTTCAATGTAAGCAAGGATTATAATGAAAATATGGTTATTTATAATTCCAGAAAAATCTGTACTATATTTGATCTGGATAAGATATTTGAGGCTGGTTTGAATTCTATTATTATAGACACGAAATTCATGAAAGATTCTGAAACTGCCAAGGTAATAAAAACATATAAAAAAGCTATCAATTTGTTAAATAAAAACGATATTTCAGGATATAAAGATTATATGCAGAACATTGCTCATGACAAATCTTTTACAGATTATACCAGGGGACATCTTGCAAGGGGAGTGCTTTAGTCAGTTTAAGAAGTAACTCCTAAGATTTTAAAATAAAATTTGAAGTTATAAAATTATAATTTTGGTTCGAATCCTCTCCGGGCAGGCCAGGTAAACATGAAAAAAGTAATAATTGATGCTTAGTTTCTTTGTGGAATAAGATTCTATTTGAATGGTATAAGCTTTTTTTCTAGAACTATAACTCTTTTAGTGAGTGCTTCAAATTCCTCAATATCAACTTTACGTTTTAGCATACTTTTAATTAGTTCAATACTTTTTCTGTATTATTAGCTACCATTTCCAGAAGAGCATTGAGCTTATGGCTTTGGTCAATTTGAGCTTCAGCTATAACTTTTAATTGACTTTGAAATTCCTCAAGCAACATTGTACTATGTCTTTTGATTTCTTTAGTTTGTTCAGTTAAAAGTTTTTTAAAGTCTTTTTCTTCCATTAGTTATAATTATATCATGAAAATAGAGACAAATTTAGTGAATATTGTAATTACCTATAATTTGATAAAGAATCTTTAATTTTTATAAGAATTTTTAGTAGGGTCGAGAACTGGCGCGCCACTGAATTATTCCAGTACGTTTCCAGTTCCCGCCACGTCAAACCCAGCGTTCAGATTTCCCGAACTGGGCTTTCTTGTCAGTTTCTCCTAAAGGTTTATGTGACCTACCAGCTGGCAGCGCTTTTATGCGTGGAAATATCTTATCCTGTAATCATTGTAAAGCCCTAAGGTATTGTAGAGCCATGCACTACTCCACCTGTTCCAGCCAAAGCCATGTCGTTTTCTTGCACGCATTAGATGTCTTCTTATCTTCTTTTCAACCCATCCTTTTACATACCCAAAACATTTGGAACAGTGGCCTATTCTAAAGTAATTTACCCATCCTCTAAGTATGGGATTTATCAGGTAAATTACCCTGCTTACAGGCTGTGAGACAAATCTTGCAAATATTTCTTTTAGTTTCCTAAGAAGGACTGTCCGGGCTTTTGTCTTAGGTATAATTATAACTGAGTATTTACCCTTTACCGTTTTAACCCTTCTGTATACAAATCCAAGAAAGCTAAAAGTTTCTCCATTTGTAAGGTCTATTATCTTTGTTTTATCTCTGTTTAGTTTGACCTTTAGTTTTGCCAGTTCAGCTACAAGCCTCTTGCAAGCTGATTTTGTAAGCCATCTGTAGTAGTCATTTACACAAATTACCAAATCATCTGCAAAACGGACATATTCTATGTTTATGTATTTTCCCCGTTTGGTAATTTCTTTTGCTTTTTCCAGCATCTTATCTACTTCGTTTAGGTAGATATTTGCAAGAAGCGGTGAAATGACTCCTCCCTGAGGTATTCCTTTCTTTGAGTAAGCCTTAAGTATCAGCTTTAGCAGCCACATAACTTTATCATCATTTACCCTCTTAGCTACTTTTCTAAGCAGTATTTGGTGTTCTACATTATCAAAATAGGCCTCAAGGTCAACATCAATGACTGTTGTCATACCGTTAATTACTGCCTGTGATACTCTGTTTACTGCCGCGTGGGCACTTCTTTTGGGTCTGTAACCGTATGAGCCATCACAGAAGTCAGCTTCAAAAATTGGCTCAAGTATTAGTTTTAATGCACCCTGCACCACACGGTCACGTATAGCGGGTATTCCTAAAACTCTTACTTTGCCTTGTCCTTTGGGTATCTCTTTTCTTCTGTTAGCCAGTGGTTTGTACGTACAAGAAATAAGTTCATCCCTGATTAAAGATAGGAAATCATCAAGTCCCGCTTCCTCTATGGCTTCGAATGTAACTCCGTCTATACCCGGAGCTCCATCGTTTTTCTTGGCCAGTTTGTAAGCATGCCTTAATGTTTCCAGTTTGCAGACATGAACATACAGTCCCCAAAACCGCCATGTCTTATCAGACTTGGCCTTTAGGTATATCTTTTTCCTTAGTTCCTGCAGACTTACGGACGCTTTTATCATCTCGTCCCTGCCTCTCCTTGGTCTTAAAGATTTGCTAACAATAGGGCCCCTTTGCTCCCCAGGCATTACCCCGGTTCATTGCTACTACGGGCCCCTCCGCCACCCTCTTGCCATAATCTCATTTCCCAGCGGTTACTGGTTATAGAAATTACCTGCTCCAAGCCTTTCTTCTTGGGACAAGTAGGGCTTCTCCAGTTGCTTGGTATGTCCTTGTTACCATGCTGTCGCTATCACCCCGCTGGAATGAAGCAGACGAATACCAGTTTAGTCTGCCCATGCTGCCTTCGCCTCCATTTTGCGGGCTCGGCTTCCAGAACTTATTCGATTACGAGGCCACCTGTGCGTTTACTTTCGCCTGCGGCCTGATAACTTGCTCATCACCCATGAGATGACTTTGTCAATAGACTTCAGCAATTCGGTTACCCTACCTGCTGCTATTCAAGCTACAGGGCTTCTGGCTCTTACCCTGACAGGACTGACTCCTGCTGAACATACCAGCCTAAGCTGGACATACAAAATGTTTCGAAATTTCACTACCCGGGGCAGCCAATACTGAATAAATTTAAAAACTTCTTTTCAGTGGTATAATTAAGAATCCGACAATAAATTATAAAAGGAGTAGTTCTTATGATGCCAATAGGCCCTCTTATGATTGAACACAGACTGCTAGAAAGAATGATAAAATTATTAGGTTCAGAGATTGATAATATTGCAAAAACCAAAGAGGTAAATGTATCTTTTATTGAGAATGCAATTGATTTTATAAAAACTTATGCTGATAGGTGCCATCATGGGAAAGAGGAAGATATTCTGTTTAGAGAACTTAAAAAAAAGAATATTTCGTCAATACACAATAAAATAATAGATGAATTGATACAGGAACATATTTATGCAAGGGAAATTACCAGGGTTCTGTCTGATGTTAAAAATAAATATTCGAATGGTGATAAAGATATTGCTAATGTTATTTCAGCGCAATTGGACAAGCTGGTTAAATTTTATCCCAAACATATAGCTAAAGAAGATAAAAATTTTTTTATTCCCTGCATGGAATATTTTACCAGGAAAGAACAGGATGATATGTTAGATGAATTTTGGGAATTCGATAAAAAATTGATTCATGAAAAATATAGAAAAGTGGTTGAATTATATGAATAAGGATCTGAAATTTAATTATGTTTGGTAAAAGAAAAATTGGAATAGCTCTGAGCGGGGGAGCCGCACGCGGACTTTGTCACATCGGTGTTTTACAGGTGCTTGAAGATATTGGTGTTGAAATAAGTGCCGTGAGCGGCTGCAGCATGGGAGCAATAATTGGTGCTATTTATTGCACAGGTTTCAATTTGAAGGAGATGGAATCATTTATAACTTCCACTGACTGGAGAAATTTCATGATGTTTTCACTGTTTTCGCTTTCCAGGACAGGGATAGTCAACGAACGCAAGGTTAACGAAGTTCTTAAAAAATTTCTTGGGGATAAGACTTTTGCAGATTGCAAGAAAGACTTTTGCTGCATTGCCGTAGATATACTGAACAATAAAAAAGTTGTTTTTAACTCTGGGCTTTTAAGAGATGCGGTACTGGCTTCAATAGCGGTTCCCGGAGTTTTTCCGCCGGTCTATCTGCCGGATTCAATGCTTGTTGACGGAGGAGTCCTGGAACCACTCCCGACAGATGCTTTAAAAAGCCTGGATGTTAATTTCATAATAGCATCATCGATAGTTTTCGAGAGTGCAAAATCTGATAATAAAAACCATGACACAAAATCCGGTACGCATAAAAATTTTGAAGGTAAGAAGCTTTCCATCCAGGCTATTCTGGATAAAAGCATGTGTATGATGCATACCCAGATGGTTAAAAGCTACCTCCAGGATGCTAATATAATAATAGAACCTAAAATTGGAGATTTCGGTTTTTTTGATTTTTCAAAAGGTAAAGAAATAATTGAATGCGGCAGGAAAGCCGCTATTGAAAAAATACCTGAAATAAAAAGAAAACTTAGACTTAGATAATCCTATCCAAAAATCTATCCTGGCAATATTTATCTATTCAAACTCAAGTGAAAAATCTACTGCAGGAGCTGAATGAGTAATGGCACCTATAGATATTATATCAATTCCTGTTTTACAAATCTCTTCAAGGCTGGCAAGGTTTATCCCTCCCGAAACTTCAATTTTGCATCTGTTTCCAAGATTTTTCCTGATTGCTCCTACTGATTCCTTAATCATGGAAAGCTCCATATTATCAAGCATGATTATATCTATATTGGCCTTGATTGCCTCGTCAAGTTCTTTCCAATCTTTTACTTCTACTTCGATTTTTAACTGGTGCGGAAATCTGTTTCTAATTTTGTCGACAGCATTCCGTATACCACCTGCAGCAAAAATATGATTATCCTTAATTAATATCCCGTCGAACAGTCCGAACCTGTGATTGAAACCTCCGCCGCAACGAACGGCATATTTTTCCGCCGGTCTATCT
>JAMCQQ010000013.1:577-14764 GCA_023379515.1 Actinomycetota bacterium | reverse complement strand
ATGGCAGAATAATTTTCCGAAGCAAAGTGATAAATTATATTATTTTGAGCAATTGCTGCATTCGAGATTTCTTTTAAAAATAACAAGGGATTGGTATTAAAGGTTTGATGTTTTCCTGACAAGCAATTTAAAAATGTACTTGTCTTTTCATCGCTTTTTATAATAAACCTGGGTTTCCAGCATACATATGAAAATTTTGAATATTTGTTTGGTACCAGGCTTGAATCAAAAAAGCATATGTAGCCGTACTTTCCAGTGGAGTTTAAAAGATAAACCAGGTTTTCAGGTAAAATATTGATTTTAATTGGAATTATTGTTGAAATGACATTCATAATAAAAATATCCTAAATTAAACCAAAACTTATAAAACCCTTTTAGAAAAATGTTTTAATAAAAATGTTTTAATAATAATATACTATTTTTATTTTTTTGAAAAAACAGCAAATATTTAATATAATACTCCGTTATGATTCACGTTGAAAATTTAACAAAAAAATTCGGTAATATTACTGCAGTTGATAATATTTCTTTCAATGTTCAGGAAAGTAAGATTTTTGGATTCCTGGGACCAAACGGGGCAGGTAAAACAACAACCTTAAGGATGCTTTCTACTTTAATTCAGCCCACAAGCGGGCGTATCATCATAAATGATCATGACTCCCGAAAAAATGGTGAATACATAAGATCAATCATTGGACTTCTCACAGAAACGCCCGGAATGTATGAAAAAATTTCTGCTTATGAAAACTTGAATTATTTTTCAGGATTTTACAAAATTGATGAACAGAAAAGAAAATCAAATATTGTGAAATTTTTGAAAATGTTTGACCTCTGGGACCGAAAAGACAGTCTTGTAAGCACTTTTTCAAAAGGCATGAAACAAAAGCTGGCACTCGCGAGAGCTCTAGTGCATGAACCCAAAATATTATTCCTTGACGAACCTACTGCAGCACTTGACCCTGAAAGTGCATATCTGGTCAGGAATTTTATCGAGAGTCTTAAGAATGAAAAAACTACTGTTTTTTTATGTACCCATAACCTTGAAGAAGCTTCGAACCTGTCAGATGTCGTATGTATAATTAAAAGTAAAATCATAAAAATCTCAACTCTTGACAAGCTTCAAAAAAATAAAAGAGAAAAGAAGATAGAAATAGTGTTTAAAGAAGATGCCAAAAAATACATTGGCTTGCTTAAGGCATTCAAAGAAATTGAATCATTTGAATTTAAAGAAAATAAAGTAGTATTTGCACTTGAAAATCCGGAAATTTTAAATCCAAAAATAATAAAGCTTCTCGTTGATAATGGTTCGGAAATCATATATTTCAACGAGATAATGGCAAGTCTTGAGGAAATCTATCTGGACCTGATTAAAGGATAATATTTAGGGAAAAACAGATTAATGAAAAACGCATTAAAAATATTTAGAAAAGAAATAAAAGAAATTATAAAAAACAGAAGCATATGGCTTCCCATACTTCTTGTAAGCTTTATGTTTTCCATAGCATTTCCGGCAATACTTACCATGTCGGTTGAAGCCATTGTAAAAGATCCCGATACTGCAGGATTCATGGCAAAATTCTTCGGTGCTTCTACAAATGTTTATGAATCTATGATTTCATTTATGATTAAGCAATTTATAATATTTCTACTGCTTATACCTGCTATGCTCCCCAGCCTGATCGCACCTGCATCTGTTGTTCTTGAAAAAGAAAGCAATACTCTGGAACCTCTGATTGCAACTCCCATAAAAACAAGCGAGCTTCTTTTAGGAAAGACCTTGACAAGCATGATACCATCTTTGATCATTTCTACGATTAATTTTATCTTAATTACTATAGTGGTCGATGTTTTTGCTTATATGAAGATAGGTATTACCCCCCTGCCTACATGGGAATGGGTAATTGCTGCTTTTATTTTGAGTCCGGTGATCTCTTTTATAATAACAATGATAAGCATAATTGTTTCTTCAAAATCAACAGATATCAGATCCGCACAAGGTATTGGAGCAGTGGTGATATTTCCGATTTATGCAATAATCGGATTTCAAGTTGCCGGATTTTTCATGCTTAATATTAAATATCTTCTGATAGGCTGCCTGGTTTTAATTGCATTTTGCCCGCTGATTCTCAAACTTGCAATTAAAGTATTCGATAGAGAGAATATTCTCACCAAATGGAAAATGAAGTAAAAATTTAAGATTTTGTTTTATTAAACCTTTATGTCTTTCTGCTTCATTATCAATTCTTTGATAAGATTGATTTCTTTTTCTGTAAAATCTTTTACCTTTTTATAATTATCAATGACAGTATTGACGATATCTTCATATTTGTCTTTTGTTAAATCCTTTATCTTGCTGGCTTTTTCTTCAACTTTATCCTTTATTTCAACAGCAATTCTCTTCACGTCCGACCTCAATTCTTCACCGGTTTTTGTTGTAAGAAAAAGAGCAGCTAAGGCACCTACGACTATACCAAGACTGAAACCAATTATTCCACCCTTAATTGTTGAAAATCCGTTATCTGAATTACCGCACATATAATCCTCCTTAAATATTTCTTAAAGTTCTACTTTCTGCTATTATAATTTAATTCTATTTTAAATTATAGCAGAATTATAGCAGAAAAATTTTTAAACCATAAATCAATGAAGTTATACAGTTATGCTAACGACATTAAAACAAATCTAAAGATCAGAGAAGTCATGGCCTTTCCTGATATTGGAAAACCGCCAGTTGGTTTTAAGAAATATATTTTAGAATATGATTCCCCTTACAGGACCGGAATTAAAGAAAATGATTCTGTTTATGCAGAACTTTTTCTGGGTAAAAATGACAAGCTTCTTGTATTCGTTCATGGATTTGCTGCAAACCAAAAGAAGATTGTCAACTATAATAGCTTCATATACAATCTGGTCAATAAGGGTTTTAACTGTGCATTCATAAACCTTCCTTTTCATCTTAACAGGGCACCTGGTGTTGAATTGAGCGGCCAGAGGCTCATTAGTTATGATGACAAGGAAACACTTTTATTTTTCCATCAAAGTGTCGTTGACATTAGAAAACTTATCGACATCAGTCTTGATTTGCTCCCCTTGAAAAAAATAATAATATGCGGCGTTAGTCTTGGTACCATGGTTTCTGTAATATCCATGTCCTGCGACAGCAGAATTTCAAAGGGTATATTTTTAATTGGAGGAGGAAACTGGAATGAAATCCACTGGAAGGGTTTTCTGAGATTTCTTCTCAAAGGCAATTGCAGCCAGGAAGGCTTTATAACGAAAGAAAAATGCAGCCAATATTACACCCGCTTTCCCGATTTTTTAAAAGATTTCAAAGAAATTAAAATTGAAGACTTAACATGGGATCTGGAAAATTATCCCGAACTTAAACAAAAAGTGCAAAAAATGTGTTTTCTTTGCGACCCTGTGGCTTTTGCAAATAAAATCAATCCTGAAAACGTACTTATGATCAATTCAAGATTTGATCATTATTTTTCGAAAAAATCTACTAAAGAATTATGGGAGGCTCTTGGAAAACCTCGGATTTACTGGTTTAACAGACTGCACACAAGTAAATTGATTTTAAATCCCAGGATATTTGAAAAAATATATGAATTTATTACACGGTAAGAAGTTTTACTTTAGGTTTTAATATATCCTGATTTTAAAAGTGTTTTTAAGGCAAAAAATGTGACCCACTTGCTGGGTTTATTCTTTTTTTCTATGTCAACAAGCATTCTGCCGTTTAATGAAAACTCCATTTTCCATGTCCCGTCCTTTTGCCTTTTGGCGGAAATATATTTCAATGCAGCCTTGAGATTGGATACATTTTTGCTGCAGCCTGCATCCACCAATGCAGAAGTCATCTCCAGAATGTCACTCTGATAACCTCTTGGAAAACCAAATAAAAACCACTGGTTGCTTCTTGGTTTTTTTCTTGGATATTTTGCTTCCACCATATTATGGCTTAAGAGAAATTTTATTGCCCTGTTTGCTGCGCTGAGGATCGCATCATCTCTTTTATCTTTAGATATTAAATTAAGAGCCTTAAGAATTTTAAT
Organism: Actinomycetota bacterium; assembly: GCA_023379515.1. The sequence continues at coordinate 10,706 of JAMCQQ010000013.1, read as the reverse complement.
AGTACCCCAGGGACATCTGAAATTTTGCCTGTATTTGCACCTGTAATCAGTCCTGAAAACAAAATCAGTTATAAAATTTACGGTTTTTTTAGTGAAATCCTCGTCCATATATCCCAGCCGTAAAAGCATTTCAAGTGTTATTCCTTGCATGCAGGCAAGATTGCCTGAATACCTTCCTAATGAAGGGAAAGAACCCTTATCATTCTGCATATGTTTTATTATAAGATGTGCAGCTTTGTCTATAGTCTTATTTTTATTATTTATTCCAAACTGTGAAAGGAAATAAAGCTGCCAGAATGTATTTTTATAAAGAGGGTTAAAAGTAAAATTATCTTCGTACCACCAGCCCTGGGAATTTTGAAGTTCCAGAATAGATTTTATTGGTTCGCTTTTTAGTATCTCTCCGTTTAAAGTATTGACTTCTTTTAAGCTAAGTTCCTCCCCAAGGATATCTTTTCTGGTAAAATACTTAACGGAAGGATTATCGTCCTCTAAAAGCCAGCTTACAGTTTCTTCCATAATGAAATTTTGGTATTTTTAAAAAAGTTAATATTAAGTAAAAAGTATTATAACAAATATTAATATTTTTTTTAAAGTAAAATTTTTAAAATCTCCAGCCTTTGACTTTTATCCAAAGATAAGTGCCTTTGGTCTTTGGACCATCCATGCCTTTTGTTTCACCAACTGTAAAAAAAGCAGGAGCTTCTGAAATTGGATGCTCCTGCTTTAAAATCAATGCAGCTATTTACTGAATAAAGCTCCGAAACGATTAGCTTTCACCAATCAACCACTCTATCGGTTCTATTCCTTATTTGGTTTTTTCTTTATCAACTTCTATTTTAGGTTCTTCAGTTTTAACCTCTTCTGCTTTAACCTCTACGGGTTTTACATTATTGGTTTTGCTTTCTTCAGTCATTGCATAATTCAAATACTTTTTAGCAGCGGGGTCATTTATTCTTTTCCAAAGTATTGCACCAAAGATTGTGCCGATGGGAAAGAAAACAACCATTGCTACTACCAGTCCTGCTCTTCCCAGAGGTACGGCCCAGGCTTTTCTCATGTAAAGCCCAACAAGTTCAGCTACATAAAGCGCAAGAAAAATCCATGTAGTATTCGGAGATGGAAGTCCAATATCAACCGGACCCCAGTTAAAACCATGTACAAATCCCGGCAGCCAGTTAAGCGATGTCATTCCAAGGCCCACAATTACTGCTATTACCCAGAAAAGAATAAATATTCCTCCCAGTACTTTCTTCCCCTGATCTAATTCTTCTTTTGTTAATTCAGTCATTTTTTTCTCCTTTTCTTGTTTTAACTTTCTTGTCTTAATATTATTATCTTTTTCCGCTATCAATTATCTTTATTTTCTTCAAAAACTTAGTTGCCGCTGCTGCAAAATATCAGCATGTATATTGCTCGACATTGCATGATGCCATCAGTCTCAATCAATACTTTTTATAGACCCTGCTCCCGATATATTCTGGGTAATTGTTGGATTTCCAACATAATCAATTTTTCCAAATCCACTCATTTTTATATCAAGAGTCTGTGTTGCATTTACAACTGCCTTGCCGGCGCCGCTTATGTTGATTTCACAGTTTTTACTGACAAGCTCTTTGGCATCATAAGAACCTACACCTGATATATTTAACTGCTGAGTGTCAACTTCGCCGGATAAGTTTACTTTCCCTGCACCGGATATGCCAATTTCAAGATCCTTTGCGTGAATATTTACTTTTATGCTCCCGGCTCCGCTGGAATCTATTGATAGTGATTCAACATTAAGATTATCACATTCAATGCTTCCGGCTCCTGAAAGTTCTATATTTTTTATATCCTTGACCTTGAGATGAAAAATAATATCTTTTGTTGGAATTACATTAATGAACCTGCTTTTAAAACCAATTTCCAATGTACTGGCACTAGTATTTATCTTTAAAGCATCTATTACATTACTTTGATAGTTAAAACACCATTATTTAAATCAGTCACCATCTCAGGTTTGCCTGCAGTCAGATTTGTAGTAATGTTTCCATAGAAATTCAATTCTACTTCTTTACCAACAACCGGAATGATATTAACATCAGTATTAACCACATCGATAACTATCTGATTAATCTCATTGACCTTAAAAAATTCCTGGGATTTTATTTGGGAAGAATTCACAGTAACTGCTGTAATACCCCCTGTTGTATAAAGAATAGTAAATGCAATCAGGAAAGATAATGCCATTATCGAAGCTAAAACTATTATAAATTTCTTCATACTAGATTCCATCTTGCTGCCTCCTTCCTCTTATGATGCTTAAGTTAAACCTCAAATACTTTACAACAAGCCTGTAAATAATTTTTGCAAGGTACAGATCTCCGATAAAGAAAAGAATTCCAAATGATCCCAGTCCGATAAATGCAAAGATCTGAGCTGCAATATTAACTTTAAAGGTAATATATTGTGAATACAGGGGATAAAAAAAGCTCCCTACGGTTCCCGTAATGCCTGCTGCGCCTATTGAAACTGCTGCTGCAAACAATGCAATGGTTGCTGCAAAAATTACCATAAAGGGCGGCAAAATAAAGATAAGGTTAAAGAAGCTAAGGCCGACTGATGTAAAAACTGCTCTTCCAATATTTGCAGCACTTGCTGTCTGTTCCGCTTTTTTTATATAAGATTCCAATCTTATCTCTTTTGCAAGAGTTTTTGGATTACCGAGTGAAATAGAAAGTTCTTCCTCTTTCCTGCCCCTCTCTTTTCCAATTTCAAAATGTTCATCAAAATCATTTAAAATATCTTCTATCTCTTCCTTGGGGAGACCTTTCAGATATCTTGCCAGTTTTTCAATATACTGCTTTTTATTCATTAGTATCACCACCCTCAAGAATATGATTGACCTTTCCAACAAAATCATACCAGTCCTTTTTTAAGTCTTCTGTTATTTTCTGGCCCAAAGCTGTTAATTTATAATATTTTCGAGGAGCTCCCTCCTGAGATTCCTGCAGATATGTGGTCACATATTTAACATTTTTAAGCCTTCTTAAAAGCGGATATATGGTTCCTTCTGAAAATTCTATATTTTTGGATATCTCGTTTACCAGATCGTAACCATATCTGTTTTTTTTCGTCAGCAAGGCAAGGACACAGAGCTCAAGAACTCCTTTTTTAAACTGTATATTCATGACTTAAATCCTTTCTATTGCCTATTGTTGAGAGTATAATAACACAATGTATCTTATAATGCAAGGTACTAATAAAATAATTTTATTGGTGATTTAACAATACTGGTTTATGGTGCAGTGAGCCTTTATAAAGATATTTTTTTTCTTGAAATAATTCTCTGTATGGAAAGAATAATTAAGCTCACAAATATCATAAGGATAAATGAAAGAGATAGCGAGAAAATCATACTTACTGAGGAAGAAAATTTTGTTAAGAATGGTGCAATAGCAATGCCTGTATTTGCTCCTACAAACAAACCTGTTGCAAGAAGCCCCCTGCCCCTGTCATATAAGGTACTGCCAGTTGATATAATCAACGGAAATATGGCAGAATATCCAAGGCCCGCGGCTGCGATAAAAACGTATATTAAATTCTGGCTATGCAGAAATACAACTACAGCCATGGAAATTATGGCAAGAATTGATATAACAAGTATTATTTTTATAGCTTTGATTCTGCCTGCAATAAATAAGGTTATCCCCCTGCCTATAATTATAAATGACCAGAATAAAGTCAAAGCATAGCCTGCCGATCGTATGTCCAGATTTCTTGATATTCTGAAGAAAGTCGGAGCCCAAGTTGCAACTACTGTTTCGGAAGCACAATAAAAAGCAATTGATAATAAAGCCAGAATAAATATTATATTTTTTGTCTTGTCGGTAAATATTTCTTTAAAACCAAGCTTAGAATTTGAATCGTTTTTGGACCCTTCTTTTCGCCTCGCCAATATTAAAATATAGAGTATCATGTTTAACACTATTAAAAAGACAACAATATAATATGCAAATCTCCAATTAAGGTTCATCCTGATAATCTTTGATGAAATAAAAGGTGAGACAATTGCTCCTATCGGATAAAAACTAAGCAGAATTGTGACTATCCTGTCTTTATTCTTAACTTTATTTTCAAGCACAAACTGGTTCGCTTGAATCCAGATAACACCAAGCAAATATCCGGAAATCAAATAAAGAATATAAAATAATATGATATTTGAAATGAAGCTGATAGCGATTGTTGCGGGAATTACAATCAAATATCCTATAAGTATTATTTGGATCTTTTTGAATTTCCTGTTATAGATTACAGATGTAAGCTGTCCTGTGACCGCACCAACAGTAAAAAATGTAAAGACAGGCTCAAATTTGTAGTTGCAATTCCCGTAGACTTGCTTATTTCCATAAGCATCAAGCTGGCAACATTGTAAAATATTGAAAAAATAAAAATTGACAAAAAATTGGGGAATTCTGCAAGGTAATCTATAAATCTGTCTTTTTCAAGCAATTTTCTTCCTGTCTGATACAATTTTTAGGTTGTCAGATTAAAGCATTTGTACTGGCTGCTTTTAAATTCTTTACCTGCTGCATCAAACAATTCCTTGATATGATCATCCATGGTAAGATAAATTATCTGCCAGCCAGTCTTTGCAATATCTGAAAGCTGTTTTATAAGGATTTTTCTTCTATCCCAATCTGAATGCTGAAATGCATCATCGAGTATAAGAAAAAGAGCATCTTTTTTTAATAGTTTTGAACTAAAACCAATCCTCAGCGCCAGCATTATCTGTTCCCTTGCACCTGTACTCAATTCCTGAAGATAAAAATTCCTGTATTCATCGGATACAATCAGTCTTTCTCCATCCAATGAAAGCTTATTATAATGATGCGTTATGTCTTTTAATGGTTTTAAAACCACCTCTGATTGCAGTCCCTGAAGTATTTTTAAATCTTCTTCCTGCCTCAGTTGAGAGATTATATCATGAACGATAATTCCTGCAGTTATTTTAGCTTCCAAGACATTTAAATCATTTTGTTTTTGAAGTCTCTTCTTCTTTAGATTCTCAAAGAGCTGTTCCCAATCAATACTCGGGTCATCTTTTGTCTCATTGCAAACAGCATATTTTAAATTACTGATGTCCTGTTCCTTATCTAAAATCTTTACACTGATCTCATCAAGATTTGCCTGGACCTCTTCGAATTCTTCACAACTAAATCTTTCCTGCATATCCTCATGATGAAGCAAATATTCTGCTTCGCTGACCTTTAGCTCGATCAATCGGGATTGAAGATCTTCTTTGTCAGCCTTTAAGTTTCTGCTTTCTGTAATTTTTTCATTCAGGATTAAATGCCAATCTTCTTCCTTGATTTGCTCACCTGTAAGACTTGAAAATTTTTGTTGAATTGAAAAATTATTTTTTTCGTTTTCACTTTCCAGCATATCAATCTGGCCTTTTAAAAATTTTGCCTTATCATAAGAATCTCTCTGTTTGTCCAGCTCTACTCTTAAAGTGACAACATCGGTAAGTTCTATGCCCATCCTATTTTTATATTCTTTTTTAATTTTGTTTAATTCTTCATTTGAACCGGATAAAAACATAAATATAAAGAGATGACTGATATAGAAGACAATTAAACCAAGAAATGCCAGAAAAGATGCGACTGCAGCAATCGGAAATATGGCTTTTTCCGCTCCAAATGGCATTACAAGCAAAATAAAAGCTATTGTTGCCACTGCAAAAATACCGGATGAAACAGGAATTATTATTTTTGGTTTTTTAATAGGGCTTGAAGTTAATTTTTCATATACCGGCAGTGCTGCCTGCAGCCATTCAAAATTCCTGCAGCCGGACTGCATCTGTTTAAGCACATTGCTATTGGTCATAAAATCATTTTTTTTACCTTCGTAGATGGCAATGTCAGTTGATATTTCATTTATTTTTTCTTCGGGACTTTGTTTAAGCTTTTCACTTATCTCTTTTATTTTTTCTGAGGTTAGATAAGCTTGATGGCATTTTGCTTTATAAAGTTTTTCCAGATGCTCTTTTAAAGCCGCTTGCTGCGCCTTTAAAGATTCCAAAATACCTCTGGTATATTTTGATTCTATTTCTGCAAACAATCCGTCAATCTGTTCAATCTCTTTTTTCAACTCCCTGTAAGTTTTACCTTCTCCCGTATCCTTTATATCTATACTGCCATTTAAGAGTTGGGCGGATTTTACAGTTTTTGAAATATTATTATCGCTGTCTATTTTGTCAAGAAGGCTTATACCTGAAAATATTTCCCTGACTAAACTCTTGTCAATTCCCTCTCCAGTATTTTCTATTGATGCCTCTCCTCCCTTTGATACCAGTAATTTGACCATTGAAGCCGGCAATCCCTTATCATCTCTTTCCCAGTAATCTTCCAGCTTTTTACGTGAAGCCGGCGAAAATTCAACTGATTCAGTATTTTTGTCTACATTTTTACCTATGTTTGTTAAGCTGCCAAGCCCGCTTACCAGGACCTTTCCAGTACCCCCCTCCCTTAAATTCCATCTCTTTATATTTATGTTTTTAAAAAGCGAGCGTATGATAAATTCAGTTAAAAATGTCTTTCCGCGTTCGTTTTTGCTGTAAATGAGATTTAGCAGGCCAAATTTTTCGTAAAAACTCTGTATCGGCCCCAGATTTTTTACACTTATTTTTTCAATCCTAATTCCCATATACTTTTTCTATTCATTAAGCATAATATTAAGAGCTTGCTCCAATATGTTATCTTTTTTCGCTAAAGAATACCCGGAATTTTCATCCATTTTATTTATTCTTTCTTTTACTCTCTCAACTATACCTATTCTTTCAGGATCATTAAATAACAAGACTTCTGTCGTATCAGGCTCTTCATTATTATAAAAAGTAAACATTGATAGTGTTTCTTTTAGAACAGAGTCAAGATTTTTTTTGTCTGATGTATAGCCTTTTATTTTTAATCGGATTCTTGCTTTAGGGATTTCATTTTTACTGAGCCGCCATGACCTGGTTAAATCCGAAACCTTATCCTTCAAATCTTCAAACTCGTTTGAAGTTGGAAACGCAATCAGGGTCTCATTAAAGAATATGTAATCTGTGTCAATTGTTTTTGAGGTAATGTCCAGGTTGTTTGAATCCAAGATCAAAAAGCTTTTTTTCCCTGTTTCATTAATATCCATTCCACAGGGTGAACCTGTATAATGAACCTTACCGAGATCCATTTTTTTATGTATATGCCCAAGTACGACTTTAGCAGGTTCGTAAAACTCTATATCAGACCTGCTCAGCGGCATATATATTCCTGATTCATAAGTATTTAATTCCCGCATACCGGAAAGATAATCCCCGTGTCCAATCAGAACCCAGATCTTTGAAAACGCATCTTTGTGGCTTGCTTTATAATCGGCAATAACCTCTCCCATTGATTTGCCCGGCAGATATGGTATAAAAAAGAATTCTACGCCGGTATCTCCAAAAGTCATTATTTCAGGTTTATTAAATACCTTTATGTTGTCAGAAGTAAAATATTTTGGGCTGATGGCTGAATCATGATTTCCGCAAATGACATAAAATTGGATCCGGTTGTATTTTTCCTGTTTGCAGAGCTGGTCAAATAATGAGTAATTCTGGCTTTTTATATCAAATAAATCACCAGCTATAATAAGGGTCGAAATACCTTCTTCCGGCAAGCGGTCAAGTATGTTTTTTAACGCATTATAGCGCTCGGGGTATTCCTTATTTGTTTTTAAATGTATATCAGCAGTAATTGCAATTTTCATTTTGGCATCTAATTCCTGACGTAAAACTCACTTTTTTTAAAAAATTATTTAATTTTTCAAAAGAACATTATAAATAATTTTATATGACAATAGTTTGTCATATAAAGTCCCGGAAATCTATATTTTATTTAGAAATCATTAACTTCATATAAGTTTGGGTATTATGACATTTTTATCTTTTTACTATTAACAATTATTGCCAAAATAAATATTATAAAAAGCAGTGATAAATCTATATAGAATACACTATTCTTGGAGAAATGTTCAGACATATAACCACTGACAAATTGGAATATAATACTGCCAAGATAAGCCGCAGCATGTGTATAAGCCACGATGGAAGAAGCATATTTTGAACCAAGATTCAATGAAAGAATTATCACAAAAGAAAAATTCCCGGTGATACCTATCCCATAAATAAATAACATTATGTTTTTTATTATCAGATTTCTTATGAAAAAAATTAGAATCAAAAAGATAAACGATAACAAAATTCCCCATATCAATAATTTTTTCTCTTCAATCTTCCTAATCAATCTTGTAAGTCTTTTTGTTGGCGTCAATCTTCCTAATCAATCTATTTTTTATAACCAGTCCAGCAAATAACGCCATAGAGTAAAAAGCCAGGAACAGGGAACTTTCAGACACTCCTATGTGTAAAGCTTCAAAATATGAGGTAAACCATGTAAAAAAAGTATCCATAACCGCAGAATAAAAAAATGCCATAAAACCTAGTATTATAAAAAATGAATTAAAAACAATTTTTTTATCAATGCTAAACAGCTCTTTGACATTTTTCTGAGGTTTGAAAATTCTTGGTATTTTTATAGAGATTAAGAAAATCCCAAGCATCATTTGAATTATTACCAGACTGAGAAAAATAAATTGCCAGTTCAACTTGACGCCAACAAAAAGACTTACAAGCAGTGGGGCAATAATGCTGCCTATGGTATAAAAGATTGATGTTTGCATTACTCTTAGTGATTTTTCTTCAAAATGTATGCTTCCAATAATTGAATAGATTGTTATGGATAAAATTCCTATTCCGAGCTGATAGAAAAAATAAAATACAATGAAAAAAATGAATGTTTTTGAGAGAAATATTCCTAAGGCCCCCGAAGAAAGAAAAACCAACCCTGCTATAAGGACCTTCTTAAAACCCAGATTGTCAATAAAATTATTTAGTACAATTGCCGTTATTAAAATAGCTAATATGGAAAATGAGATGGTTGCGCCAATCCTATCAAGACCAATATTTAAATCCTTTGCAATGATTGGGATCAAGGGTCCCACGAGCCCTGCAGCAATACCCATTACCATTCTCTGTATAAGAGAATAAATTAATACTTTTTTAGCGGCAACCTTTGAAAAATCCTGGGTTGTAGCGGAAAGATTATTGATCATTTATATGAATATAGAAAATTATTATTGCAAGCAAAAAAATTAAATATAAAAGACATCAAATCCTTTATCCTGATCAATTTTTTAATCTTTATTGGTTTCTTTTATTTCAGTCCCAGAACCTGTGCATAAGCCAGCGGAGATATTTCAGAAAGAATTCTAAGTCTTTTAATACCATAAAGATTTATATTGTTCAAATAGTTCATGCCATCATCATATGTTACCGCAATCCTGTAACCTGTCTTTGGCAATAGTGAAAGTACTTCTCCATTAAATATTCCATGCGGCCATGCTACAGTGAAGCAGGGTTTGCCGGTATTGACCTCTATATCGTGCTTTGACTGAGCAAGCTCCTTTTCAGCCTGATCGATAGGCATATTGGCAATTATTCCATGACTCCATGTGTGAGACTGGAACTCAATTCCATATCGGCTCATTACACGTATCTCGGGCCAGATAAGCATAGGCCTGCGAGGAACACCCTCGGCATCAAAATCAAACTCGTTCATTCGTCTTGAGCCCTCGTTAGTTCCCATATAACTCGTTATGAGGAATATAGTCATTTTATAACCATATTTTTTCAATATCGGGAAAGCGTAAGTATAAGTATTTTGATAACCATCATCTGATGTTATTATTATAGGTTTTGGCGGAAGTCGTTTACCTTTATCAAGATAATTTATCAAATCAGCAAATGTTATTGTCTGATAACCATAAGCTTTTAGTGTCGAAAGCATGTATTCAAATGCGCCCGTACTAGTCTCATACCTGCCTTCCGGGTTTGGTTCTATACCATGCATTGCAACGACAGGCAGCTCAATATTCGCAATCTGTTATATTAAGTTTTACTATTTCCACCTTAAGTGCAGACTCAAGGTCACAGGTCTCAGATTTTGTTACAAGATTTTACAGACTTTGTCTTGACAGGGAACCAGATGCAGCAGGGCTGAACACC
>JAMCQQ010000013.1:0-567 GCA_023379515.1 Actinomycetota bacterium | reverse complement strand
TGTCGAAAGCATGTATTCAAATGCGCCCGTACTAGTCTCATACCTGCCTTCCGGGTTTGGTTCTATACCATGCATTGCAACGACAGGCAGCTCAATATTCGCAATCTGGATAGTCGGCTGTGCCTTACCCGGGTCTAATTTTCCTGCTTTTATCCCATAATTTTTGCATAATGTGTTAAACTCGACTGAATTTACAAATCCTGCAAGTACAAACTGTCTTGAGTTGCCTGCATTAAGCAATCCCAGCCATTTATTAAACCCATCGGCATCCGGTTCCCTGTTGAAAAAAGCTCTGTAAAGAATTGTCAGGAAATCACTGTTTGAAGTATTTTTGGATGTAAATTCAGCACTGAATATAAAACCCTCTGCAGTTTGTGCACCTGTTATTTTTCTGGCAAGAAGATTGCTTACCCAGGTGTTCAGCCCTGCTGCATCTGGTTCCCTGTCAAGACAAAGTCTGTAAAATCTTGTAACAAAATCTGAGACCTGTGACCTTGAGTCTGCACTTAAGGTGGAAATAGTAAAACTTAATATAACAGAGACAGTTATAATAAAAATTAAAAGATA
>JAMCQQ010000012.1 GCA_023379515.1 Actinomycetota bacterium | reverse complement strand
TGATAATGCTGGACCTTTGCCTGTTTATTCCTTATTCTTTTGAAGATTCCGAACCGACTCTTCAATTTTTAAATTCTACCGGAGCTGCAGCTGGAAGTTCAATGGAAGAAGCTATCTACAACGGAATTTGCGAGATTATAGAAAGAGACTCATTTATGATTTGTTACCTTAATAAATTACCTATGCCGTCAATTTCTGTTAATAATTTTAGTAAAAAATTAAATCAAATAGTTAATTTAATTAATCGCTATGACCTTAAATTATATCTGATTAATTTAACAACGGATATAAATATCTTTTCCGTAGGCGCTTTAATAGTGGATAAAACAGGCAAAGGTCCAGCATTATCAATGGGTTTAAAAGCAGGACTGGAGATAGAAGAAGTAATAATAGGAGCAATAGAAGAATCATTGATGGTTAGGTCTTGGGCGAGAAATAGTTTTATTGCTAATAAAAATAAGGATAAATTATTTTGGTCAAATAAGAAGAATTTAAGATATTTGGATTTTTGGTTGAACAATAAAGAAATTGTTTTCAAGAACAAAAAAATAGCAAAAATCACGATTAAAGAAAAATTAAATAAGGTTATTGAAATATTTAAAAAGAAAAATTTAGATTTATTATTTGTTGATATTGCTTCATTAGAAATTAAAAAATTAGGCTTTTCAGTTGTAAAAGTAATTATACCCACTCTTCAGCCCATGTATCACGATAAGGATTTTAAATACTTAGGGAATAAAAGATTATATAATGCCCCGTTGAATATGAAAATGCTAAAAAAATCATTATCGAGAAGTAAAATGAATAAAATCCCGCATCCTTTATTATAAAATGGGCAGAAATTTTAACACTTTTATTAAAAAACTAGAAGGAAATTTTGCTATTTCAGATAATTTTCATAGATTTACAAAAAATAAGAGTGTGTCTGCTAGGAGTTATGGTCAAAAAATTCCTAATTCTTGGATTGAAATCCATTTCAAAACTTATCCTCGACTAAACAAAATTAATCTTCTAAAAACAAAAGCAATAGGCGTTTTAGAGAGAACTTTATTAAAAAGAAGATCAATCCGCAATTTTTCTGGAAGAGCAATTAGTCTTAAAGATTTATCAAAAATTTTATTTTTTTCAGCAGGCATTATTAATTCTTCTTCTCAGCTTAATAATACGAAACGAAGCTATCCTTCTGCCGGAGCTAGATATCCATTGGAATTATATTGCTCCTATTATTACTTCTTCTATACTCAAATTGGATTTATTGGATTGGGTTGTCAATGCAACTGGAGATGATAGGAATTTAGGAAAGGCATCATTTATTTTAGTTATTACAGGTGTTCTTAATAGAACAAGGACAAAATATGGAAATCGGGGATATAGGTATATTCTTCTCGACGCTGGTCATTTAGCCCAAAACATTCTTTTAATGATTACATCATTAAATCTAGCTGGTTATCCGATAGGAGGCTTTATTGATAATGAATTTAATAAACTTCTTGATATTGACAAGAGAAAGGAAGTAGCATTATATTTAGTTGCAGTCGGACAAAATAGTAAATGAAGTTAAAATATCATAGCGAAAAATTGGTAAACGAGCTTCAGCTTTGTTTAATAAAAGGTTTTTCGAGTAGAGCAATTACAATAACGGCATTCATCAAAGCTGGTTTTCGATCAGAACCACCCAAGTATCATGGTATTTCTCATTTTGCAGAGCACATGGCTTTTAACGGATCTAAAAATTTTCCTTCTTCGAAAATTGAAGCAGAAGCGGTGGAAAAATATGGGGGTTGGCATATGGGTTATACGTGGATCGAAGATCAACAACACATGGTTAGTATCCCTAAGGAAAATTTTTCGATTGGTCTTGAAGTTCTTTTGGATAGCATTTATGCGCCGCTTAACAACGCGTCCGACATAGAGAAAGAAAAAGGAGTTATAAGAGAAGAAATTTTAAAAAATATGTCAGATCCGTCTTATTGTATTTGGAATAAGGTTTGGCTTCCTCTCTTTTTTCAAAACACGTCTCTTGGAAGACCATATTACGGAGAAGAAAAAGACATAAAAAGAATTTCAAAAAGAGTTTTGGATACCTTTGTTCAAGAAAAATTCCGGCCAGAAAATACGATTTTGCTAGTAGCAGGAGACTGCGATATGGGGAAATTAAAATCGTTAGTACTAAAAAAGATCGAAAATTTAAAGATTAAAAAGAATAAAATCAGTAGAAGCGACAACAACAGGCTTATTATAAAACACAATAAAAAAATTTTAGTTTACAATGATTCTTCTTACTATAAAACTTCAATAGTAGTTGGAATCCCGAGCGTCCCTTTTTCACACAAAGATAGACATGCATTAAATATAATAAGAGATCTTTTGGGTGGATATTTTGGAAGTAAAATAGTGCAAATCCTAAAGGACGAAGGCGGTTTGATTTATGATTGGAATACTTATCATGATAACCTTACAGACTCAGGTTATCTTGTATTTAGCACCTCAACAGCACATGAAAATGTTTACAAGGTAATAAAAATTATTCTTAAAGAATTCGAAAGAATTTCTGAGGGAGAAATCAGTAGGAAAGAGATAGAAGTAGCAAAAGGGCATTTAATTGGAAGTATAGCGACTAATGTTGAAAAAGGACAAGATTATGTCGAATGGTACGGTATTCAAGAGCTTTTAAATCCTAAAAATGTTTTGAGTATAGAAGAAGTTATAAATATATATAAAAAAATTAGTACAGAAGATATTCGGAGCATTGGGGTAAAATATTTCTCAAAAGAAAAAGTACTAGTTGGAGTTTTAGGAAGAGCAGATAAATTTAAAATAGAACGCCTTTTAAAGTAATCCTGTTTGCAAAAAAGATTTAAAATCTTTTCCATGTTTAAATTAGTAATTTTTGATTACGACGGTCTCATAGTAAATAGTGAACAGGTTATTTTTGAGGCGATTAAAGAACTTTTTAAAAAATACAAGAAAAGTTTAACTTGGGAATATTATTTAAAACACATCGGAACTCCAAAATTGATAGCGCTCCGGCATTTTCATGCAGATTACTCATTAAAAATATCTTTCAAAAAATTTGTCAAAGAACGGGACGAGATAGTAAAAAAATATATTAATGATAAGATAAAACTCATGCCGGGATTATTAACTCTTTTAAATTACCTTCATAGTAAAAAAATCGCTATGGCGATCGCAACTTCTGGTAATAAAAATTACGTATCTGAAGGACTTAAAAAATTTAAAATAAAAAAATATTTTCGGACAGTAGTTTATGTCGAGGATGTTGAGAGAGGGAAGCCCTACCCCGATCTTATTTTTGAAGTATTAAAAAGGACAAATTATAAACCGAGCGAAGCGATAATTTTGGAAGATTCGCCGAGTGGCATCGAAGCGGCTTTTAGAGCAAAAGTTTTTAGCGTTGCGATCCCGACGAGAGGCGTGGATTATAAAAAATTTTCAAAAGTGAGTGTTGTTTGTAATAATCTGAATCAAGTTAAAAAAATGATCCAAAATCAAAAACTTCCGTTTGCAAAAAAGATTTAAATACGGTATTCTTTTTTTCACTTCAATTTTATGTCAAAAAAAATCAGGGTTTGTCTTTTGTTCGGCGGTAAAAGCGGGGAGCACGAGGTTTCCTTGCAGTCCGCAAAATCAGTTTATAAAGCGCTCGACAAGAAAAAATACAACGTATTTTTAGTCGGGATCGATAAAACCGGTAAATGGTTACTCGGAAACGCCTCTAATTATCTGCTAAATTCATCTAATCCAAAACTCATAAAACTCAACAAAGCAAACATGGAAGCGATTACGCCGGTTTCAAAAGAAAATACAACGCAACTTATTTCCTTAAATTCAGTAGATTCTAAAAAAGAAATCGCAATGATCGATGTTTTTTTTCCTGTCACTCATGGAACTTTTGGGGAAGACGGTTGTCTTCAGGGGCTTTTAGAATTTACAAACGCGGCGTATGTAGGCGCCGGAGTATTAGGTTCATCAGTAGGAATGGATAAAGATGTAATGAAAAGACTTTTAAAAGAAGCAGGCTTACCGATCGCGGATTTTTTTACGATTAAAAAAAGCGATTATTCTTCAAAATCCATAAAAAATATAACTTCAAAATTTAATCCTTCGACTCCGCTCAGGACAAGATTTCCGGTTTTTGTAAAGCCGGCAAACATGGGTTCATCGGTCGGCATTAATAAAGCGAATAACATTCAGCAACTCAAAAAAGCGATTAAGGATGCTTTTTTATACGACACAAAAATATTGATCGAAGAAAATGTTGACGGGCGCGAAATCGAATGCGCGGTTTTGGGAAACGACGATCCAAAAGCTTCTTTGCCGGGGGAAGTTATGCCATCAAAAAAACACAGTTTTTATTCTTACGCGGCAAAATATATCGACGAAAAAGGCGCGAATCTTTTAATCCCGGCAAAACTTAATCTGAATCAAGTTAAAAAAATTCAGGGCTTAGCGATTAAAACATTTAAGGTTTTAGAGTGTTCGGGGATGGCAAGAGTTGATTTTTTCCTGAAAAATAATGGAACAGTTTTTATAAACGAAATTAATACTTTACCTGGATTTACCAAGATAAGTATGTATCCAAAACTTTGGGAAGCAACGGGCGTTCCGTATCAAAAACTTTTGGATAAATTAATAGAACTCGCAATCGAAAAAAAGAAACAAAAAGACAATCTCAAAAGATCTTTTGAGATTTAAAATTTTATAGGCCATTGACATAAATTCAATGTAAGTTGGTATACTACTAAAACCATGAAACAAAAAAACAGCGATTCTGATCTTGTGACAAAAGTTGATTTAGAAAAAGCGTTAAAACCTTTCGCGACAAAAGATGATATTTCCAGGCCTGAACAATCGACAAAAACAGATATAAAAGAATTAAAAACAGAAGTAAAAGGACAAAGGGCGGAATTTAAGAGAATAGAAAAATCACTTCGGTCTGAACTGTTGCGGCTCGAAGAGAGGATCGAAAATTCAGATGAGAATGCGATTAAGTACAGGGATCAAATATTAACAAGACTCGACGAAGTTATGGGCGAATTAGAAAATATGAGGGAAGACCGGACGATCGGCACATATCAAACCGCAGAACTTCGGAAAGACGTTGATGATCACGAAAAAAGAATTACTCGCCTCGAAAAAACACCCCAAATCATTTAAGCCTGTGTGATCGGCTACTACAACGGTAAAGACGTCATCTAAAAACCCATCTGACAACTTCTAGAAATTAATTACCTATTAGAAGAAAAACTGCACAACAGTCGTTATCAGTTTAGCTCTTTATTTAAAAAAAGAAAGTTAATAGTTTATAATAATAAATATGAAATTTAAAATAGGTATTTTTGGAGGAAATACTAAAGGGAATGATGTAACAACAAAAAAGGCACAGAGAGTAGCAGAAAGATTATTACATCACGATGTCATTGTTGTTACAGGAGCTAGTTTGGGAATACCATATGTTGTAGCAAAGTACGTTGCTGATAAGGGGAAAGAGGTATGGGGATTTAGTTCAGAAATTAACGAGAAAAATCAGATAGCGATACATAAACACAAAATTGATATGTATAACAAAATTTTCTACGTTCCCGAAAATTATCAGGATTTATTTTCTATAGAGAATAAAAGTTCGGCTAGCGATGATTTTTCTGCTCGTTTAAAATTCCGGAATATACTTTCTAGTATTCATTGTGATGGAGTAATTATAATTGGAGGAAGATGGGGGACGATGAATGAGTTTACGAACATGCTTTATTACAAAAATAAAATTGTGGGCGTACTTACGGGAACAGGAGGAATTAATGATGAATTGCCCTATTTGACAAAAAAATAGAAAACAAAAATAAAACAATGGTAATTTTTAATAATTCTCCAGAAGCGCTTGTAGACGCTCTTTTATTGAATTTATTAAAGAATAAACCTTCAAACATTTAGTTATTTAATTATATTTTCTGACAAATTTGTCATTGATCTTCTTTGAAAAAAATTATTAAATACCCTAAACAATAGTTTTCTTTATATGGATATAAACTTAAAACTTCTAAGCAAAATATCGATTTTGGATAAAAAATTAAAAGATCTAGACCAAGTCATAATAGAAACTAGAGTTGAATTGCATAACATCTTTTGGAGCTTGATAGAGAATAAGAATCAAAAAACGAAAAAAAATGACAAGCAACTTTGATCTTGCTTCTTTTCTCATGGGTTTAGTTGTCGGCTGGGTGGTTTCGTGTTTTTGGTATGTGGTCGGTTACTATAACGGTAAAAAAATCCTCTAAAATTTAATCCTTACATATTTTACAGTCATTTCTTTAAGAGTTGTCATATGTTATAAATAATCTGAAAGATATGAAGATCGGGGCTTTTATTACAATATTTAACGACCAATGGGAAAAAGAATTTAGACCCCTTTTCGATATTGGACTCGATTTCTTTGAGATTTTGCCGGAAAACCCTTCTGTTTTTACGAGAAAAAGTTTAAAACAATATCTCAAAAATTATGAGGTAATTATTCACGCTCCTTTTATAGAATCAAACATTATTTCTAATAGCAAAATTATCAGAGAGGCTTCAAAAAGATATCTTCTTAATGCTTTAACTCCGCTTATAAAAGATTATTCTCCAAAAGTAATTACTTCA
The DNA here is from genome assembly GCA_023379515.1 of Actinomycetota bacterium. The sequence goes on along the minus strand of JAMCQQ010000012.1, from coordinate 907 downwards.
CATATGGGTCATACTAATGCCTTTATTTATAGCCAAGTCTATCTGGATGAATTTAAAGAATTGATCAAAAAGATTCCTCAACTTTCGGTTGAAAATATGCCTGGATCTGCCAGCCTCTGGAAGAAAGGGTTTCCTGGTACGGAGAAGGAAATTGATTTTGTCCTCGGGCAAGTTAACTGTGGTTTTACATTTGATGTCGGGCATTTTCTTAAAGGCGGATGTGACATATGGAGACTTTTAAAAAAATATTTACCGAGAATAGTTAATATTCATATCCATGATGTCGTGGACGGAAAAGATCATCAGCCGCTCGGAACAGGAATATTAGATGTAAGGAAGTTCGTAAAAATTCTTAAGGACGCGGATTATCAGGGTTATTTAAGCATAGAGATGGTTTCTGATAACGCAAGCGGTGCGATTTCTTCATTTAATTTACTTAAAAAGTTAATTTGACAATCTATGAAATTAACTTATTAATTTATCCTCGGCGCTTGATCGCGGCAGACGCGACTTGACAAGGAAAGGGAAAATCGAATTTATCGAATTATGGTTAAATAGTAAAGACGTCCTCTAAAATTTAGCTTTGAGTTAGATTCCCGCACAAAAACAAAATTAATTTTTTTATAATTTTTTTAATATTTCTAGGTATTCTTCTACTGTCATTCCGAGGGTTCTTAGGTTATTTCTCACTATAAATATTGGAAGATTTTTGTATGTCGGAAGAATGATCGGTCTTTTTAATCCCGTTCTCCAATAAACTCTGTGATCTCCTTTCTGACGTTCAAATTTGCAGCCAACGTAAAAAAGAAATTTTTCGAATTTTTTCCAATTAATTGGGGTTAAATGAGGCATATATTAACTAAGACAAGGCACGGAAAATGTTTCAGTTTGGTGAGAAATAACAACC
>JAMCQQ010000011.1 GCA_023379515.1 Actinomycetota bacterium | reverse complement strand
TCTCTACAAAAAACAAAAGAAAAGCAAGTAAGAATCAAGAAAGAATATTGCTATATTTGAAATTTATTCTATAATTACTATTGTTAGTGTACTCATCAAAACCCTTATTTTATAAATCATCTAACCTTGCAATTGTCACTTTTGTAGTTAAATCTGGAATTAAGATAAACTTTATGATTAATTCGCCATACGTTAATACGTTATTCTTTCCTAGAACCCTAGAAATTCTCGAAAAAAAAGTACCGACAATCTTTAATTCAAAATGCTTAAATAAATATAATTTGCCCTTTAGAATAGAAGCTGCCCAAACTGAAATTGGTCATCTTTTTGAACATATAGTTTTAGAATTTCTTTCAAAATATCGAAATGATCCAAAGGAAAAATTTAAAGGTAGAACCATTTGGAATTGGAAGGTAAATCCGCGAGGCTTCTTTGAAATTAAAATTAAAACAAATAGCTGCGACACTTCTCTTTATTCAATAGCTTTATTGGAAGGAATTAAAATTTTAGAAGAAATAATTCTATCCGGAGTAAAAAAAGAAGGGCAGTATGCCCAACTGCCCTTACAAGCAATTGCATAAGCAATTGCTACATATCACTCTTGTCCTCTCGATCTTCTTCTTCATCTTCGGAAGCTTCTCCTCCTTTTTCTCCAACGTCGTCCATCATTGGCATATCCTCTTCTTCCATCATCTCGTCATTTTTCTTTGGGTCATCTATCATGTTGTTCCACCCCCTCTCTTGTTTTCGAGATTATCTAAAAGCAGTTAGGAAAAAATGAAAAGGATGTAAGAATAAAGGAAGATATAATTTTTTTAAAAAATTAATCCAAATTTTTTTTAATAATTTCAACTAGCTTAGTCATGTCAAATGGTTTTTTAATATGTCCATCTATGTCCCTGTTCTGCTCCTTAATAGATATCGTGGGATAAGCTGTCATTAGAATAATTGGAACTTGCTTAAAAATCTTTTTTGATCTAATTGTTCTTGCTATTTCTATCCCATTTTTATTTGCTAAAAGAAAGTCGAGAAGGATTAAGTCTGGTTTAAAATCTTCTATTTTTAATAGAATATTGTTCGGATTACAGCTTGTTTTTATAACATAATCAATCTCTTCCAGATATATTTTAAGCGCATCAAGTATTGCTTTATCGTCATCTATTATTAATATCTTTTTGTTAGTCATTGTTAATAGGAATCTCAAAGTAAAAAGTAGACCCTTTTCCCCTTTTACTTTTTAACCACATGGATCCGTTATGTCTTTCGATAATAGAACTAGCTATAAAAAGCCCCATGCCTAAACCAGGATAAGTTTTATCTGTTTCTTTACAACCTCTAAAAAATCGATTAAAAACTTTCTCTTTGTATTTTTTTGAAATTCCAATTCCAAAATCCTGTATACTAACTATTGCTTTTTTTTCGCTGGTTTTAACATTTATTATCACCTCACCACCTCGAGGTGAATATTTAATAGCGTTGGAAACAAGGCTTGAGAGAACTTGTTCCAGTCTATATTTATCTGCCATGATTTTGAGATGAGGATTTTTTTTTATTATTAATTTATGTTTTCGGGTTGATGCTTGCGCCAATTCAATAACCTCTAGAATCATTTCATTTAAGGCAAAATTACTTTTTACAAGATCGAGTTTCCCGGTTTGAATTTTGGAAACATCAAGAAGATCATTTACTAATATCGTTAATTTATCCAACTGTACATTCATTCTCTCTAAATATTTATGGGCTATTTCATATTGCGGCATGCTTTGCAGGATTTGGGTAAACATTTTGAGACTAGTGATAGGAGTTTTGAGTTCATGACTTGCGATATTTATAAAATTTTCCTCCTTTTCATCCAAAATTTTAGATTTTAAAGGCTCAGCTTCTGTTTCTTTCTTAAAATCTCTATTTCTTTCTTTATTTTTTTTAGTTTTTTTTATAGTTCTAGTCATTTTCGAAAAAACTATTAAAATTAATAAATTACTTAGTTATTTTGAGGCCTAATTTTATTAATTACTATTGGTGTTAAAAAAGAGGGAAAAAATCGTAAAAGAAACGTAAGAAAGAAATGGATTAAAAACTATTCTTTGAACCTACTGCCTCGGAAATGTTTTTAAAACCATCTTTTTGAAGAAGTTTAACTATTCCTCTGTTTATTGTTTTAATCGTCGATGGACCTCCATAAATTAGCCCAGTAACAAGTTCAACTAAAGAAGCCCCTAAGCAAATTTTTTCATATGCATCTTCGGCAGTAAAAATACCACCCAAACCGATTATTGGATATCTACCTTTTGTTTTTCGATATATATTCTTTATAAGAGCGTTTGACAATTTCTCTAAAGGTTTTCCTGATAAGCCTCCATTAAATTTTTCTATCTCTTTGGCGGTAACTGATTTCAAGTTTCTCCTATTGGTCGTAAGATTAGAAACGATAAATCCCTTAACAATAGGGTATTTTTTAACAAGTCTTAATATACCGTTCACTGTGCTTTCATCAATGTCAGGTTTTAGCTTTAAGACGACCGGTTTGTAAACTTTATTTTGGGATATTTTTTTTAACAACTTATTTAATAATGGAAGACTCTCACAAAACCTAACCCCATCTCCTGTATTTGGACAGCTTATATTAACGTTTATAATATCTGCTAATGATTGCAGCTTTTTAAAAGAATTTTCATAATCCGTAACGGAATCATCACCCTTGATTTGTATATCATTAGTCTTAGCAATATTTATGACCCAAGGTATCTCTCTTTTTTCTCTTTTTAATCTTTTTTTAATTAAATCTACTCCTTCATTCTTTAGACCATAATTTACAATTATTGAGTTTTCAGATTTAAGTCTCACATTCCAAGGTTTAGGATTTCCCCGATAAGGCTTTGCTGTAATCGAACCAATCTCTAAAAAGCCAAAGCCTACACAAGGAAGAACCTGCGTTAACCTGCCGTTTTTATCGAAACCTCCTCCAATTCCAACAGGGTTATCAAACTCGATTCCAAAAACTTTTGTTTTCAGTGAAGGGTGGGAATAACTATACAGACGCTTTAATAAGGATCTTGTTACGTAGCTTTTTCCTAAAAGATGTCCAAAATTCACAATTGCTTCATGAACAAAGTCCGGATCTATCTGAAACAATATCGGACGAACAAAAAATTTATAGAGGTCCACGACTAAGAATTCTAACAAATAATAAGGTCAAAGTAAAATTTACAAATCCGGAATTAATAGTTTCCAAAGGAGGATTATTGAATTGTCTGTTTTCTCTAAAACTCCAAATAAAAAACCTATTGGAGATGCTCCCTTCTTAATCTCTTTTTTTGTTTCAGCTCCTAATATTTTTTCTCCTTCGGAAAAAAGTAGCAACTGTTTATCTTCTTTAATTGTACTTGCTCCTAAAACATCTGCTTTTAGAACCAATTGTTGATCTTGTTCCTTCTCGCTTAATTTTTCCGGAAGAATCAAATAGTAGGCTGTGCCAAAATCTTTAAGTATATTTGTTCCTTGTCCATCATTTGCCAAAACCATAGAAGAAGGCAAAAATCTTATCGCTGCTAAACCAGGAGATTTTCCTTTTAATAACACCGTAGAAAAAACATCTTCTGACCCAAAGAATCCAGGATTTGGCAAACCCCCTGTCAGTCTTGCAAAACCCTTATTGTTATCAATTTCTTTTTGGATGAAAATATTTGCAAAGGATTTTTTTGTTGAAATATCTACAATTTCTACTTTATGAGGATCAAAGCCTAAATCCACCTGAACGACATTAATTGGTTTTTTCATACCACTTACTTTTATTTCCATATTAAAAATTTCGCCAATTTTATATTGACTTTTAGATGGAAATGCAAAAGTTGCAGTTCGCGGTGTTGGAGGAAAACCGAAATATTGCAATGCTTTCGCTTCTATGACTACAAACCCTAAGGAAACCAAGGAAAATAAGAGTAAAACAACTGCATTTAAAATAGCAGATCTAAAATTGCGAACTGAAATCTGGTTTTTGTGTATAGTTCTATTGCAAAAGGGACAATGATCCCCTTCTCTCCTAGCTCGACATATTAAGCAAAAAGTATATTTAGGCAAAAATATAGACCAAATCGGATAGGCAATTCCCAAAAATAAACCAAAAGCTGCAAGAAGGTGGATTAATAAAACTGAGGAAATTAAGATTAGAAAAATTTTTGGAAGAAAAAATAAATAATTCAAACTCATAATTTACTCCTCAATATAGTATAGCAATACAGATAAGTCAAAAAGATTGCAGATGTTGTCTTTATTGATATCACATTTTATTTGGTCATTTTTCTTAATATATTCTTGTACCTTGCTTGTCTGTTGACTATCCTGTTCGCTATAAGAATTAAAAATAGAGGCAACTTCAGCCCATTGACGTACCCACTCTTTTACAACAGGAAATACTTCTGTTTTTTTAATTTTTCCATCCATATTTGTATCGTAGATTAAAATTGATTGAGGTATAACTCTTGTTACAGATCTAAGAATATTAGAAAAAGAAATTGGAATAAACGGGCTTTCAGTCGGAACTACTGTCGGACTATTTTGAGCTGTCACTGAGGATTCCTTAGTTGTTGTTGTTGCAGAAACCACGGTTGGCGTAGGTATAACCGTAGGAGTCAGAGTAGGTGTTGGCACAGCTGTCGGCACAAGGGTTGGGCATGCAGTGGTAATAAAATCACAGGCTATATCGCAAGTTAAAGTTCCCGTACCGTAACCTAAAGAATTACAAGTATTCCCTCTTAAATCATTATTGTCGCATTGCTCAGGATCCTCTCCCACTAAATCTCCACAAACAGGTATTCTTACTTTCGTGCTTATTGATTGTGAAGATGCAAGAACTTGAGGTAGATAGCTAACTAAAAGATAAAGTCCTAAAATTAAAAGGGGTATGGTTTTTAAATAATTCATTCATCTGAGTTTTTTTCTGACCGAATTCTTTCCAACCTACTTCTTCTAAGACTTGACTCTTCTTTCTTTTTGAAATTTATCTGAATATTTAAAAATTGTTTTAAGTATCTCCAGACAACCAAAACTACCAAGGCTACTGCAAAAATTCCTGTAAACGGCTGGTTGTTCTGCCAAAAGTAAAGGATTTTATAATAAATTCCCTCAAAAATATTTGCAGGCACAACAGTAAAATATAATTTTGAAGCAGCAGCAATCCCAATAAGTGCTCCTCCTTTATCTTGTTCTTTTGCAACAGGAAAACCTTCTAAATATGCAAAATATTTTCCGGGCTCTGCTCTAACCGGTAGATTTAATCTAACTTTTACGACTTGGGCTTTACCCGGTTTTAGGGAGAAGGCCGATGGAGAAAAAGCAAACCACTCTTTCTTAGGAAAAAATTCTTTTTGTCCTTCTAAGCGACTTACAGAAACAGAATATCTGGAATCTTCGTCTCCCGTGTTAATAACTGTAAATGGGGGTAAATCATAAGACATGCCAGGTTTTAGATCTTGCTCTATTCGGATTTTGCCGGTTCCTACACCAACCCCAATTCTTGCAAACACATCAGACGGTAAGAAAAAAACGATAATAAATAACGTTAGGAAAAAGAGGAATAATTTATACATCTGCGGAAATTATATAACGCTAAATAATCCATATGCAATAGGCATTAACTTGCAGCTGCTGTCACGGTTACATTGGCGGTCTGCTCGGTAAAATTAGCGGTTGAAGTAGGTGTGGTAATTTTTAGATCAAATGTTTTTGTTCCGCTTGCAGAAACTGTAGCTTGTAGTGAAGCATTACTTGTTGTCAATGCTGTCCAAGTTGGAGTTGAATCACAAGTTGCGGTACAAAAAGCATGCACATAGTTTTCAGAACCTGCTGATCCGGACAATGTCCAATTGGTAGTATTTGCTCCTCTAATAGTAAAGTCTTCATTCACATTCCCATTATTTGTCGCGGTTATACTAGTATTTGTACCTCCTGTCGTTGTATCTTTAGAAGCTCCGGTTGCTAATGTTCCATAGGTAACAGAGGTAACATCTAAAGTAATTGATACGTTCTGAGCTGTAACGGTTGCTGCGACCGTTCCTGTTGTTGCTGCAAAAACGCCTGAGGTTATAAACAAGGAAACTATAATTAAGATTACTATAGCGTCAAATGTTATTTTTAATTTTTTAAGCATCTCTTATTTCGTAACAAAACAATAAAAGTTTGTCAATACACCTATAGTATTTTTAGATTCATTTTGGTTTTTTTTGGGATTTTTCTTGATTGAAGATTTCAATCTTAAATTAAAAAAAAGGTTTTTTTAAAAAAACTACAAGCTTTTTTTATCTTATGGAGCAGATGCGGTTATAGTAATAGTTGCGGAAAACTGATCGTAAGAACCCGTCGACGTTGGAGTAGTAAGACGCAAATAAAGATTTCTTGTCTGGCCTTGAGCAACATTGGTGTCAAAAGTATAATTTGTATCAACGGCTGCAAAAGTATTCCAAATAGAACCGTCTTTAGAAAATTCCCATTTAACTTGATTTGATCCATTTGAAGATCCAAGAGACCAGGTGTTCCCTCCCTGACTAAAAAGAGTACTCTTAACATCTAAGTTAGCTGGACCGCTATCAATACTTATGGTTTCGGGATCGTTTATTCCTCCTGATGTTGTGTCTTTGGCTGTATTAAGCGGGGTTAGACCAAAACCGACTGAACCATCGGAGGTAATACTAATCGAAACTGCAGGATTAATAGTAATTTGCCCACTTGAGTATGCGGAGACTTGAGGATTTACACCATCATTTGTTATACCATAAACATAGTAACTTCCTGGAGTTACTCCAGTTGTATCCCATGAACAAGTTGCACCTGATCCTTCTGCTGCTGTTGCACACGCGCCTGAAATTGCAGTACCATCCAAGCCTGAATTATTTGTATCATAATAAAATGCTGAAGTAACTGCTTCTTCTGTATCTGCAAGAGAATAGGTAATATTATAGCTTTGACCTGCAGTTACAGTATCTGCTGTCCCGTTAGGCTCAGAAATGGAAAGAGTTGGGCTCGTATTTGTGACCGTATAGTAAACAGTGATTCGAACATGATCGATATATATATCGACGTTTGTGTCATTGTTTGATTTTGCACAAACTACCACTCCGAATCCTGAATTTTCAACTTCGGCTTCCGACCACGTTGTTCCCCATAAATCCGAAGAAGATCCATAGGTTTTATACGAATTCGGATCTGCATACCCCCAATTAGTTGTGGTATCTGCTTTGTTAGTGCCTGTTTGAACTCCTGCTGATTTAGTCAACCTTACGTCGTAATCCACAGCGTTATCACCAGATGCAGAATGTTTTTCTATCTCAACTACTATTCCGTCAATTGTTGCCCCATTTGGTATAGAAAATCCGAAATTTGAACTTTGTAACTCATCTGATATTTCATTATTGTCAAAATATGACCCTCCATATGAAGCGTATAAATTATTAGAAGACGTTGAATTCGTTGGGTTGACCCAATTGCCCCCAGTGTTTCTGCATCCTGTTCCACTGTCATCATATCCTACAACAGTTCCAGCACTATTTGTTAAAGATGCAGCGAAAGACTTTTCGGGTTCAAAAGGGGTGTGAGTTCCAGAAGTCCAAAACGAAAACCAACCCTTTAAAAAAAACATTAAAACAACAAAAACAACAAAAGACTTTTTTATGGAATCCACTAGTGATTATTAAATATCAATTTGCCCAGAAAATCAAATCCTTAAAAATTAGTATTTAGTTTTTTAAAAAATGACCTTACGTCAGCCTTTTTTGCTTTGGGATTGATGCTTTGCCCGTTTTTTGGCAAAATTGATCATGTTTTTCCTGAACAATACTGCAGCTGTTGTTCCTGCAACAGCAAGGCCAGCAGCACCAAATAGGACTGGATTAATTTTTTTCTTTTTCTGTCCAAACACTTTGCCTCACCTCCCAACAAATTATAGATTAAACAAAGTAAAATAAACGCAAAGAGTTTGTAATAAACCCGTTAGGTTTTAATAGAAGTAAGAAGTTATTTTACCAACGTTTTTTGTTTCTAAAATCTTGTCCTCTGTTATTTCTATTATCAGATCTATTTTCTGTTTTAGGATGTGCTTCTTTAATAAAGATTTTTCTACCGTCTAATTCTGCATCAGTTTTTTCCAATGCTGTTTTTGCCTCTTCCGGCGTACTCATCTCTACAAATCCGAATCCTCTTGATCTTCCTGTGTCTCTGTCTGTAATTACATTTGCAGATAAAACTGAACCAAATTGTGTAAAATAATCTTTTAAACCGTCGTTTGAGGTATTATAAGAAAGACCACCTACGAATAATTTATTTGTCATTTTGCTTCAACTCCTTTCTTTAAAATTTTCTAAAGGTTTCAAATTATTCATAAGAGGTACTTCAAAAGAAGGAGTTGCTCTTACTTAGTAAACCCTAGACAATTGGAGTATATCAATACTCATCATAATAGTCAATTATTCCTTAATCTTTGATTTGACATAATTTTAAAAATTCATTAGTATAGTTTTACTCAAATAGCAATAAAAATAATGATTAAAAACCCAAAAGAATTTATAGATAAAGACCCACTAAAACTATCTCCAAATTTAGAAGATTACCAAAAAGCTAAAAAAAAATTTAAAAAATGGTCTGATTTTGAAAAAGAGCTAACTTTTTTTGAAAAAGGAAAAATGAATGCTGCTTTTAACGCCATCGACAGACATATAAATGGTTGGAGAAAAAATAAAATTGCTCTTTATTTTGAATCGGATGAAGAAAAAAAAGAATTTACATATTTTGATTTATTTGTTTTATCCAACAAAGCAGCTAATGTTTTTAAAGATTTAGGTCTTGAACGGGGCGATAGAGCCTTCATCTTCTTGCCTAGAATTCCAGAACTATTTTATTCTTTCTTAGGTATCCAAAAAGCGGGAGCAATCGCAGGAACCCTTTTTTCGGCTTTTGGTCCTCAGGCTCTCGAAGATAGACTTGGCGATTCTAAGGCAAAACTAGTTATTACTAATTCAGAGCTAAAAAACAGAATAGAAAAAATCCGTCACAAGCTACCAGATCTTAAACATATAGTTGTTATAGATGAAGAAAGCTTTATCAAAAATATGGAAAAAGCCTCAGATAAAACAAATGTTGCAAAAATGGACCCTGATGATCCAGCTTTTATGCTTTATACCTCAGGAACAACTGGAAAACCTAAAGGAGTTGTTCACGCTCATAGAGCCATTCTAATGGAATATCTAACAGCTAAGTGGGTCCTGGACTTACATGACCAAGATACTTATTGGTGCACAGCTGATCCTGGGTGGGTTACCGGAATTGCTTATGAAATTTTAGGCAGTTGGGCAAATGGGGTCACTTCTGTTGTATATTCAGGCCGTTTCGATCCGAAAAAATGGTATGAAATTCTTGAGAAGTATAAAATTTCTGTTTGGTACACTGCCCCAACCGCTATAAGAATGCTTATGGCTGCAGGTGAATCGCTCCCCAAAGACTATGATTTTTCAAATCTTCGTCATCTTTGTTCGGTTGGAGAACCATTAAATCCAGAGTGCGTTTTGTGGGGTAAAAAAGTTTTCGGATTACCTTTTCATGATAACTGGTGGCAGACAGAGACGGGTGGAATATTAATAGCAAACTATCCTTCTTTAAAAATTAAACCCGGGTCTATGGGAAAACCAATTCCCGGAATTAATGCGGAAATTTTAGATGATGAGTGGAAAAAATCTCCAGTAAATCAAGAGGGAAATCTCTGCATTAAACCGGGCTGGCCCTCTCAAATGAAAACAATCTGGGGACGACCCAAAAAATACAAATCATATTTTTTTGAGGAAAAGAATACTAATAAAAAATGGTATTTCTCAGGAGATAGGGCTTGGCAGGATAAAGATGGCTATTTCTGGTTTGTAGGAAGAGCAGATGATGTCATTAAAACTTCTGGCGAAAGAGTTGGTCCTTTTGAAGTAGAATCAGCACTAGTGGCTCATCCTGCTGTTATTGAAGCAGGCGTTATTGGCAAACCAGATAAGATAAGAGGAGAAATTATTAAAGCTTTTGTAGTGCTTGAAGAAGCGGAAAAGGAAAAATTGACTAATAAAACAGCTAAAGATAAACTGGCAAAAGATCTTCAGGCTTTTGTAAAGAAACAACTTGCCGGACATGCATACCCAAGAGAAATTGAATTCATAGATAAACTGCCAAAAACTCGTTCAGGTAAAATCATGAGAAGAATTCTCAAAGCAAAAGAATTAGGTTTGCCTATCGGCGATACATCTACATTGGAAGAGTATTAATTTTAATGAGTCAGAATAACCCTAGTTTTAAAAAAGCAACTACTGTTAAGCATGAAATTTTAGCAGGTAAATTTCATTTTTTTACTTTTAAAATTGACTCTCCTTTAACTTATCTTCCTGGGCAATATATTATGGTCAAGGTTGCAGAAAATAGAGTCAATGCATATTCAATTGCTGGAGATAAGGGAAATTTTTTTGACATATTAGTTGATGTTTCTCCTGGTGGTCCTGGATCAAAATATTTTGAAAATCTAAAAGTTAATGATGTTATTAGTTTTCTCGGGCCATTCGGGATTTTTACATTAAAGCCTCCAGATGGCGCAAACCAACTTTTATTTTTAGGCACCGGCTCAGGATGTAGTCCTCTAAAATGTATGCTTGAAGCAGCAGTAAAAGATGAAAAATATAAAATGCCAATCAGTTTTTATTTTGGTTTAAGAACTGACAATGACGTTTTTTGGCTGGATTATTTTAATAAGATGCATCAAGCTTATCCAAATTTTAATTTTAAACTCTCACTTTCAAGACCTGGTCAAAATTGGGCTGGACAAACTGGACATATTACTCAACTAATTGATAAGGATTTTTCAGACCTAAAAGGAGCCCAAGTATACTTGTGCGGAAACCATGCTATGATTGAAGAAGCAACCAAAATTTTACTTTCACATGGTTGTGAAAAAGATAATATCTACACCGAAAAATTTTAACCATATAAATAGCTATGAACGATATCTTTAGCTTAAAAATCGCAGGCGCAGCAGGACAAGGAATAAAATCAGCTGGTCTTATGCTGACAAAAGTTGCAACACGCTCTGGATATCATACTTATAGCTATACAGAATACCCTTCTCTGATTAGAGGAGGTCATAATATGATGCAGATACTTTTTTCAAAAGAGGAAGTATTAGCACCATTTAAAAAAACTGATTTTGTTGTAGCACTTAATGAAGACTCGATAAATAAACATTTAAATGAAATAGAGCCGGGAGGAGCTTTACTTCTTGAAGAAAATAATAATATCGACCCAACAAAGAATGGCAACATTAATTTCTTTAATATCCCTCTTTTAAAACTTGCCGAAGAAGCCGGAAATAAAGAGCTATTTCAAAATACTGTTGCTTTAGGAGTAACATTAGCGCTTTTAGGAGGAGATTTGTTAATTTTAAAACAATTAATAAATGAGGAATTTTCTGATAAAGGCGAAAAAGTAGTTAATCTTAATCAGCAGGCTGCTGAAAGAGGTTATAATTATGCCCGAGAAAAGTTTAATAAAAATATTAAATCAATATTAACTCCCCTTCCGGAAAAATCATCACGAATTATTGCCAACGGAAACAATCTCCTTGCTCTTGGAGCAATAGCATCAGGACTTCAGTTTGCCGCTATTTACCCAATGACTCCAATCACAAGTCTATTGCACATTTTAGCCGCAAACCAAGAAAAGTATGGCTACATCTACAAGCAACCCGAGGATGAAATATCAGCAATTAATATGGCGATCGGAGCGTCGTTTGCAGGTGCCAGATCAATGACTGCTACATCTGGTGGTGGTTTTTGCTTAATGACCGAGGGATATGGACTAGCAGGAATGACTGAAACACCTTTGGTAATTATTAATGGAATGAGGCCGGGTCCGGCAACTGGATTACCTACCTGGAGCGAGCAAGGAGATTTGCAATTTGTCCTAAAAGCTCATCAAGGAGACTTTCCAAAAATAATTCTTGCAGCCGGAGACTCTAAAGAAGTTTTTGATCTTATCATTAAAGCTTTTAATCTTGCAGATAAGTATCAAACTCCGGTTGTCTTGCTTGTTGATAAAAATCTTTGTGAAAATGACCAAAGTTTCCCTTTATTTAACAATGAAGGATTTGAAATTGAACGTGGAAAATTTTCCCTGGCAGTTTCCCCTGATTACAAACGTTTTGAACTATCTGAAGATGGAATTTCCTCAAGAACAATTCCGGGGACAGGTAATTTTTTTATTGCTAATTCAGATGAACATGGTGAGGAAGGACAATCTGATGAAACTTCTCAAAATCGGTTAATACAAATGAAGAAAAGGATGAAAAAACTTGATACTTGTGAGAAAGAGGACATGGATAAACCAAAGCTCTTCGGTCCGGAAGAAGCTGATTTAACTCTAGTTTCCTGGGGCAGTAATAAAGGAGTTATACTGGAAAGTCTTAAACAATTCCCAAATGTAAATTTTCTTTATATTACATGGGTTAATCCATTCCCTACCAATACTGTCAGAGAAAAGTTAAAAAAGGCAAAAAAAGTAATTAATATCGAATGCAATTATTCTGCACAAATGGGTGATTTAATCGCAGAAAAAACGGGGATTAAAATAGAAGATAATTTCCTAAAATATGACGGAAGACCTATCTTTACGGAAGAATTAGTTGAAAAGATTAAAACAACACTCGAGGTAAAATAGATGACAAAAATAGAAGATCTAACAACAAAATGTAATCCTACTTGGTGTCCAGGGTGTGGCAATTTTGGAATTTGGGGAGCTTTTAAAACGGCTGCTGTAAAACAAGGATGGGACA
>JAMCQQ010000010.1 GCA_023379515.1 Actinomycetota bacterium | reverse complement strand
GGTAATAGATTCCGATATTTTTCTTTCAATATCATATTTACTGATCAAATTATAACATTCTGATATTATGAGAAAGTTATTTCGTATAGTTAAATCAAAATAAAGGTATTGACTAAATTTACTTTCTCTCTTAGTATATATGAACATATGTTCATGTTTAAGAGATGTAATTGTATCTCAAAAGTATCAGGTTGTTGTTGGTCCGATAAGGATGTAACCAACCTCAGTTCTGATTTGACAATTATAGCAGTCAAATCCCGTTTAGAACTCCTATTCCTGCTTAAAAGTAAATCTCATTGTGTTTGCGATCTTATTACCCATACCAATATGTCCCAAAGTCTCATATCTCATCATTTGGCTGATCTTATGAAATCTAAACTTGTGTATAGTAAACGGGAAGGTAAATTCATAGAGTATTTTCTGACAAAGAAAGGCGAAAAGGTTGTGCAGGCCCTAGATTCAATAATCAGCTAATTAATATTTAACTTTTAAAGGAGATACATGAATAAGAATAAGGGAAAACAGCTTTCATTTTTGGATAGGTTCCTCACTCTTTGGATATTTCTCGCCATGATAATTGGTGTTTCATCATTCTTTGTCTTCCCCGGCTTTGTAAGCCTTATCACAAAGTTTCAAGTAGGTACGACCTCTATCCCAATTGCCATTGGCCTAATTTTGATGATGTATCCACCTCTAGCTAAAGTGAAATATGAAGAACTCGGACTGGTATTCAAAAATAAAAAAGTTCTGGCATTATCACTTATTCAGAATTGGGTGGTAGGTCCGATACTCATGTTTTTCCTCGCAATTATATTTTTACGCAATTACCCGGATTACATGATCGGTCTTATTATGATTGGACTTGCCAGGTGTATTGCCATGGTTATTGTCTGGAATGATTTGGCTAAAGGTGACACGGAATATGCAGCAGGTCTGGTTGCTTTTAATTCAATTTTCCAGATACTATTTTACTCACTATATGCCTATATTTTCATTTCAGTTCTTCTTCCTCTGTTTGGACTAAAAGGCGCATCGGTACATATCAGCATGGTTCAACTGGCGGAAAGTGTCTTCATATATCTTGGAATTCCATTTTTTGCCGGTTTAACCACTCGCATCATAGCTTTAAAAACAAAAGGCCGTGAATGGTATGAGAAAGAATTTATCCCGAAAATATCGCCAATCACCCTTATTGCGCTTTTATTTACCATCGTAGTTATGTTTTCGCTCAAAGGTGAGTTTATTGTGAAAATTCCCTTAGATGTATTTCGGATTGCCCTACCTCTTCTTATCTATTTTCTTGTCATGTTCTTTATATCCTTTTTTATGTCCAAAAGAATGGGTACGGATTATAAAAAGACAGCTACCCTCTCCTTTACTGCTTCCAGCAATAATTTTGAGCTGGCAATTGCGGTGGCGGTTGCTGTGTTTGGAATAAACTCAGGACAGGCTTTTGCTGCTGTTGTTGGTCCGCTTGTTGAAGTTCCTGTTCTTATTCAACTGGTAAATGTAAGCCTTTTTTGAGGAACAGGTATTTTAAAAATGAACTAAGAGGAACAAATTAATAAATATTCTTGAAAGGAAATCGTATGGACAATAAACAAGTCAAAGATTTAGTAAAAAATAAATATGGTGAAATTGCCAAGAAAAGTACCGGTTGTGATTGCAGTTGCGGGTGCGGCAGTACAAATACAGATGATTATGCACAGCAAATAGGATACGGTGTCGATGATTTATCATCTGTTCCCAACGGAGCAAACCTTGGTTTAGGTTGTGGTAATCCAACTGCAATAACATCTATTAAGACAGGAGAAACGATATTGGATCTGGGTTCAGGTGCAGGATTTGATGCTTTTTTAGCTGCAAAAGCAGTAGGTGAATCAGGTAAGGTCATTGGAGTTGATATGACACCTGAAATGATAGCCAAAGCAAAAGAAAATGCAGTGAAAAGTAATTACCACAATGTAGAATTCAAACTCGGGGAAATTGAACACCTTCCCGTTGAAGACAACTCTATTGATGCCATAATCTCAAATTGTGTTATAAACCTTTCACCGGATAAACCACAAGTATTTAAGGAGGCTTACAGAGTGCTTAAACAGGGAGGAAGACTTATGGTTTCTGATATCGTATTGGAACAGCCGTTACCTGACGATATTAGGAAAAGTATAGAAGCATATGTAGGTTGTATTGCCGGAGCCAGTTTGAAACAGGAATATATTGGAGCTATTGAAAAAGCAGGATTTAAAGACGTAAGTATCGTCGGAAGCATAGACTGGTTGATCGAAACTAATTTTCTGAAGGATGAAATCATGAAATCCGGGGTTGGAAAAACAATACTGCAAGGGTTAGGTGGAAATAAGGAAAAAATAACTGAACTGGCAAAATCGGTGAAAAGTATAAAAGTATTAGCCTGGAAGAAATAAAGAGAAATAAGTAAAAACTTTTCTTTAAATTTATCTCAAACCCAACCATTGACAGTGTTAGAACCTATAATAAGTTTTGAAGCTGTAGAACAATCTATATTATTAAATTAATCTCCTGATTTGACCCTACCTAAGATATTCTTTGATGGTAATGGGGAGAACCATGTATTTTTGCATGTAGTTTGTGAAAAGATATCTTTCTATATTCACCGCGATTAATTAGTTTCAACCATTCAAGACGCTTTAATAAAAATTGATAGCTGATTCTTGCGGGACTATGGTAGTTTAATTTAACAATATCTTCAGGGGTTGCATGTCCCTTTATACCCATATTTACCGTAAATTGGCGAAATTCACTTTCCGGAAACAAGAACTCGGCTGCAAATATTTCTGCTCCGATTTCAATTGCCGGCATACTATCATAAGCTTCCAAACAAACACACCTTAAAATACTCCTATCAACATAATGGTGCTTCAGCTCGTGAATCATTGCAAACAATCTAGGCTCATCTGGTAAATTCATATTTAATAACACGTTGCACCCATCAGAATCATTAAAATATGCGGCCTTAAGTTTCCGAAGATGATTAGGTGCAGGATCAATTACAATACCTTCCTTCTTATATACCTGACGAATGGTAGAAAGAATTATTTGGGAGGTTATTAATTTGTATTCAGATCTCTTTTGATGAGCTAACTCTCGCATTATCCGATAATATTCGGAGCGGGTGATCTTCGGAGTATTACCGTTACTTTTTTGCCTTTTCCAATCTTCTTCTGGCTCGTCTGAACTCTGCATATTTTATCAACTCATCGATATCTTCCTTTGGTAAATCACCTGTAGCACTTAAAAGTGCTTTTAAGGAAGGATCTTCTGAATCCTCTGGAGGCAGTAATGTCGACAGTTTAATTTTAAACAAATCAGCAATTTTTTGTAAATCCTTTACAGTAGGTTTATATCTAGCCGTTTCCCACCTTGAAACAGTATTTGTGCTTACATTCAACTTTTGTGCCAATATATCCTGGCTATAGCGAAATTGGTCACGCAATTGACGAATTTTTACTCCTATATATTCGTATATTTCCATATTGTCCTATATCAGGATATCTTTTTCCTATTCATGTTGACAATCTTTTGCACTTCTGATATCCTATTTAAGGATACCTTATTCCTTTTGGTGATGTCAAGGGTCCTTTTATTAGTTTCAATCATTAAATGATGATTCAAAGGAGGAAATATGGGCAAAGGTGGAAGTAGCCGGGAACCAAATGTTAAAAAAGAATCTGCAGAACTAATCAGTGGGTCAAGATCTGCATCAAGCAGAGGAAAGAAACCAGATAAAGCGAGTTGTTTAAAATTAAACTGTCGACATTACTGCCTCCAGAGGATTCAGAAGATCCTTCCTTAAAAGCACTTTTAAGTGCTACAGGTGATTTACCAAAGGAAGATATCGATGAGTTGATAAAATATGCA
>JAMCQQ010000009.1 GCA_023379515.1 Actinomycetota bacterium | reverse complement strand
ATTTTATGGAAAGATTTTCAAATTTTAAAATTGAACATAATTCTTTAAGCGAAAAAGCTTACCATACTGTTAAATCCTTTATAATTGATAACAGTCTAAGACCTGGTGAAAAAATAATACAGGGGAAAATGGCCGATCAGCTCGGTATTAGTAAAATACCACTGATACAGGCCCTTACATCTCTTTACAACGAAGGATTACTGGAAAAGCTGCCAAGAAAAGGTTTCTATGTCAGAAAATTTTCTAAAACAGAAATAAATGAAATATTTGATATAAGATCCGCTCTTGAGATGCTGAGTGTATCATTTTTAACTGGAAAAATTACACCTGAGATAAAAAAGGATCTTGAAAACTTTTTAAAGGATTTTGAGCAAGCTTATAATAAAAACAACTCAAAAAAATATTATGATGTTGACGTAAGTTTTCACCAGTATCTTATTGAATCTTCAAAAAATGAACTGCTCAAAACAATAATAGAGAATTTTAATATACTTCTCATTTGTTATACAAAGGGTTTTGTTCTTGAACTTGATGAAAGTTATAGTCAGCATAAGGATCTGATACAGGCTATTATAAACGGAGATGTCTCTAAGGCTGAAATGAGTATAAAGAAGCATATTGGCAGTATTAAAGACAAATTCAGTTCTATTAATAATTCTTAAATTTTCGAAGCAATTATTTTTTCAATTTAATAAATAGGTTATTGAAAAATATTTATAAATAAATTATAATATATAAAGTATACTAAATAAGATATAAATAATTATCATATCGGCTTCAAAACTAGGTATATTCCTTTTAATTATCATAAAGTAAATTGAAATAAAGAAAGGAGAAAAAAATGTCTTTAAGAGATAACTGGTCTGAGGAAGAAAAAAACTGGGATTATTTTAGAGACAGTTTTAAACATGAATATTCTGCAAGGCATATTTTTGGGCAGGATGGTTGTGACTGGCAGGAGAGAATCAACTGGAATAGGATGAGGGAATATAGACTTGGCAGGCTTCAGTGGGCGATGAAAAAACATGATATTCAGGTTCTCCTGCTTAACTTTGGTGAAAATATCAGATATGCAAACGGTACTTGGGACTATAATTGGAAAGGGAATAATGGAACAAGATATCTGCTTGTTTTTCAAGATAAACCTTCTTATTTCTTTGACACAGTAGGTATGGATATGGAAGTTACCAGAATGTATTGTCCCTGGATTACTGAAGATAGACTTGGTGCAGCAATAAGCTACAGATTTGCAATTGGTGGATACGAGGATCAATGTAAAAGATACTGGGAAGAAATAAGGCGAGTTTGTCTTGAGAACGGTATCGATATTACCAAGGATAAATTAGGGTTAGATGTCATAGATATTGGTGGATATGAGATAGGCAAGAATTTAGGCATCAATATAATTCTTGCAGGCCAGGCAATAAACGACGCAAGATATGTTAAAAATCAGGATGAACTTGAAGCATTAAAAATTGCGGCAGCCTATACAGATATGGCTTATTGGACTGCTAAATATGAATATGCAAAACCCGGTGTGAGGGAAAGAGAACTGGAAGGTCAGGTTGTAAATTTCATGTATAAATGTGGAGCTCAACACTGTTGGGGAACAAATGTGGCCTCAGGCGGTAATTCTAACCCATATATACGTGCATTTACTGATAAATTGATAAGACCCGGGGATATGATAATTCTGGATATTAATACAAATCATTATTATGGCTATGTCTGTGATACTGTGAGGTCCTGGGTTGTAGGAGCAAAAATGAGCAAAAAGCAGATAGATGTTTACAAGAAATGCTATGAAATTATGGTAAATACCCTTTCAGCTATTAAAGCAGGAAATACAACAGGTGATATTGCAAAGGCATGGCCAAGATACTATGACAACACATATAAGACCTGTACTTTAGTACAGTTTGGGCATACTATTGGCTGCGGTCTTTATGAAGGTTTTTGGGTTGCACAGGGTTTCTCAATAGATTACCCAGTAGAACTTCAGGAAAACATGTACCTGGCAATCGAGACATATGCAAGTGATGGTCCCGGAGGGGACACTGGTGTCAGGATCGAGGAGAATCTTGTCGTAACAAAAGACGGATATAAACTGTTCAGCCTTTTCCCGCTTGAAGAAGAGGCAGTAGGTACTCCTGATCAGTATTATAAATAATCAATGGATTGGGGAATTAAGCCTGGATACTTCGTCCAGGCTTAAACTGAATTAACTATTGTTCTTTTTTACTAAAAATTTAAGGATCTTAGTCAAATGATAAAAGTTGTATACATTTACAATTTAAAAGAAGGCGTGAATGTTAAGGAGTTTGAAGACTATTACTTCAATATAAGAATACCGCAGGTTATGAAAATACCTAATCTGGAGAAATTCGGTTTTAATATCACTGCCGGTGAGGAAAAATCTCCATTCAGATATATGGCTGAGTGCTACTATAAAGATTTAAAAACTGCCAAAGAAACACTTGAGTCAGTTTATTTTAAGGATGTTCACGGTTATATCTCCGGCAAACTTGCAGACATGAATGTAATGTTTTATGAAACACATGAATGGATACCTTCTGAATGGAAAGAGTAAGTGCAGTGCTTTCTGCAGTCATCTGAATTAATTTATTAAAGAAAAGGTATTTTGTGACTCAATAAAAAAATATTACAGGTATAATCAATGAAACTAAAGCCAAAA
The DNA here is from genome assembly GCA_023379515.1 of Actinomycetota bacterium. The sequence goes on along the minus strand of JAMCQQ010000009.1, from coordinate 5,876 downwards.
TGGGTAAAAATAACAGATATTGAACCCATACTGCCTATTGCTCACATAAATACAGATACTTGGGGACTAATTACAAAAGACACCTGCGGAGTTGAGAATGTCAGGCTGTCAATAAGTGAAATAAAACCCGGAGGATGTGCTGAAAGTTTCGTACATGAAGGTTTTCAGCAACTTACCTTTATTTTATCAGGAAGGGGTAAAATCACAGTTAAAGGCAAAGATTTTTTTGTTGAGCCTGACGGCTGCTTATTTATTCCTGATACAACAGAACATAAGACCGAAGTAATAGGAAAGGAAACTTTAAGACAGATAATAATTCTTGTCAAAGTTCCTGAAGAATGCAAATCTAAATAAGATCTTAATCTCCGGGAGGTGTATATGATAAATTTTGAATATCTTGAACCTTCAAACCTTAAAGAAGCGGCAGGTTATCTGGAAAAATATTCCGGTGAGGCAAAATTGAAAGCTTCTGGAATCTCACTGCTTCTGCTGCTGAAACAGGGTTTTTTTACTCCAAAATATATAATAAGCTTACTGAAAATTAATGACCTTGCATATCTAAAAACAGATAATTTAAAAAATTTGCATATAGGAGCACTTACAACGCATAGAGAGATTGAAATGTCGGAACTGGTCAATAAAGATTTTTACGTTTTTGCCGAGATGGAATATGAACTTGGCTCTGTACAGATTCGTAATAGGGGCACTATAGGTGGATGTATTTGCCATGGCGATCCATTAATTGATCCTCCTGCAGTATTGGTTGCTCTTGGCGGTAAAGCCAAAGCTTACAGTTTAAATGGTGAAAGACTAATACCTTTTTCCGAGTTTTTTATTGGTTATTATGAAACAGCACTTGAATCTAATGAAATACTTACGGAACTTATCATACCTAAAATACCCTCAAATGCAGGTTGTGCATATATAAAACATACATTAAGAAGGGCTATGGATAAGCCTTTTGTTGGAGTTGCCGCTTACATTGAAATAGATAAAAATTCTGGAATTTGCAGTAATGCACGGATTGTGCTTGGAGCTATTTCGCCAATTCCGGTAAGAGCAGCAGATGTTGAAAATATGATTATTGGTAAAAAGCTTGATCCGAAGACACTTGATGATATTTTTAAGAACTATGAACTTAAAAGCATGGAGTTCAGTTACGATATAAGATGCCCTTCTGAATATAAGAAATGGACTACTCCGGTAATTATAAAAAGGGCAGTAAAATCAGCACTAGAAAAAGCTAATAGAGAATAATCATTATTTTCATATCCAAGGAGGTTTTTGGCTTGGCAAAAAGGAAAATAAAACTTGATATTAATAATAACATATACGAAGTTGAAATAGAACCAAACAGAATACTTGCAGATCTCCTAAGAGAAGATCTTGGACTTACTGGAACCAAGAAAAGTTGTGATATTGGGGTATGTGGAAGCTGTACTGTTTTACTTAACGGAAAAGCTATTACTTCATGTATTACATTGGCTATAGATTGTGTGGATAAAAAGATACTTACTATTGAAGGAGTTGCAAGCAGTGATAAGCTTGACAAACTTCAGGAAGCTTTTGTTGACAAAGGGGCAATCCAATGCGGGTTCTGCACCCCCGGCATGGTATTGTCGGCAAAAGCATTGCTTAGTAAAAATCCAAACCCAAGTGAAGATGAGATAAGAAGAGCTATAGCCGGAAATCTTTGCAGATGTACCGGTTATTCAAAGATTGTTGAGGCTATTAAATCAGTATCAGGTTAGACAGTGTATAAAATTTTGTTGTTTGGAATGATTCTTTTAGTATGGTTTTAGAATAGGCTTTTAAAAATTTGCAAATATTTTAGATTTCTTGGAAGGAGTCTAAATGTCAGAAATAAAAAAAGAATATTCAATAATAGGTAAACGAAACAGACGTTTTGGAGATATTGACAAGGTTACAGGGAAGACTATGTATGTTCATGATATTTATCTGCCGAATATGCTGTATGGTAAGATTTTCAGGAGTACTGTCCCACATGCAAGAATCAAAAAACTGGATGTTTCAGCTGCAAAAGAACTGCCTGGCGTAAAGGCAGTTATAACCGGCAAGGATATACCAAAAGTATATTATGGACCGTGGGTAAGGGATCAGTTGATTTTTGCTGATGAGACTGTTCGATACATAGGAGAACCAATTGCTGCAGTTGCTGCTCAAACTGAAGATATAGCAGAGGAAGCATTAAGGTTTATAGACATAGAATATGAAGAAATTCCTGCAGTTTTTGATGTGGAAGAGGCATTTACTTCCAACAAGGTGTTGATACATACCTGCTTTAACGATTACTGGCGTCTCTATCCTGAAGATTTGACAGGTCATGGCTGCAATGTGAATTCACATACATCTTTTTATCATGGTGATATAGAAAAAGGATTTGAACAGGCGGATGTTATTGTTGAAGAAAAATTTACTTCCCAGATACATCACCAGTGTTATCTTGAAAAAAGAGTTACAGTTGCCGATTATAACAACAGATCCGGAGATTTAATCGTATGGGCAAGTGCGCAGTCACCATTTTTAACAGTAGCACTTCTTGCGAGGGTGATGGGAATTCCAATAGCCAGAATAAGAGTAATTACACCACCGCTTGGAGGTGCTTTTGGAGGTAAGGCAAACCCGCTTTTTGAGCCTCATGCAGCATATCTTTCCAAGGTAACAGGAAGACCGGTAAGAATAGAGCTAACCAGAGAAGAGGATTTTGCAACAACAAATCCAAGGCATGCATCAGTCAGCTGGGTTAAAATAGGTGCAAAAAAAGATGGTACTTTTACTGCCTTCCAGATTAAATGGCTTCTTGACAGCGGAGCTTATACTTTTGAAGGTCCTGCAGTCTGTGACTGTGGTTCAGTATTTGCACGCGGACCATATTGGTTCCAGAACTGGAAAATAGATGGATATAACGTTTATACAAATAAGATAGTTGCAGGAGCATTCAGAGGATTTGGCAATCCACAGGTAACATGGGCAAGAGAATCCGCAATAGATATGCTTGCCAGAAAACTTGAGATGTCAAAATTTGAGCTTGTGAAGAAAAATATGGTAAAACCTGGTCAGTTTATTGTCACGGGCCAGACAGTGGAAACACCGGCAATAGAAGAATGTGTTGCGGAAACCGTAAAGCAGATAGACATTAGTAAAAAGATTGAAATAAAAAATCAGGGCAGAAACTTTGCCTGTTTTCAGCATCCGACAGGCATTCTAACTTCATCGGCAATTATAAATATGCATGAAGATGGAAGTGCCTTCCTCTTATCAGGCATTTCTGAAATAGGGGGCGGCCAGGCTACATCGCTTGCATCAATTGCAGCTGAAGTTTTGGGTATCCCGCTTGAAAAGGTCAAAGTCATTCAATCAGACACTGCAGTTACTCCATATGAGTGGGCTACAGTAGCAAGTCGTTCAATAAGAAATGCAGGTGCAGCTGTAAAACTTGCTGCAGAGGATGTAAAAATGCAGATGCTGAAAATTGCGATAAGATTTTTTGGAGATGATATAAAGCCTGAAGACCTGGAAACAGGAAATAACTTTGTCTATCTTAAAAAAGATCCGGACAAGAAGTTTTCTATTGATGAAGTATGCTTTGATGCTCTTTATTATAAAGGTGGTGCCATTGTCGGTCGTGGAACATATTACAGAGATGAACCTCCCAGGGATCCAAATATCATGAAAGGTGTTGCAACTCCGTTATGGGCGGACTTTACAGAAGGGATACATGCAGTTGAACTTGAAGTTGATCCTGAAACCGGGATAGTAAAGCTTCTCAAACTTGCCAGCTCGGCAAACTGTGGCCAGGCAATTAATCCAATGACAATAGAAGGCCAGATGGATGGCGGACTGACTCAGGGTGTAGGTTTCAGTCTGATGGAAGAGTATGTTTTTGACAATGGAAAGATGGTCAACCCTTCATTTCTGGATTATACGATTCCGACTGCAATGGACGCCATCGATCCTGTGGCAGTTATGGTGGAAAAACCATCACTTGATGGTCCTTTTGGAGCTAAAGGTATTGCAGAAACAGGAATGGTTGCAACTTCTCCTGCAATTTCCAATGCAATTGAAGATGCGCTGGGAATAAGGATAAAGGATTTACCAATAACACCGTATAAAATAATTAAAGCTTTAAGAGAAAAAGAGGGCAAAAAATAAAGCTTAAAAATAATTTGGTCATATCTGAAGGAGAGAAATATGCAAATTAACGGCAGTTTTGTAGTAAATGTAAATATAAATAAAGTATGGGATACAATGCTTGATATTGACACGATTGCCGCATGTATTCCAGGAGTAGAGGGTAAGACAGTCAGATTGGACAAAAATACTTTTGAAAATATTCTTTCTCAAAAAGTTGCATTCATGAAAGTCAAATTTAAGACAAAGACTGTTATTACTGAAAAGAATCCACCCGATCATCTTGCCTTTGTAACCGACGGCAAAGATACAATGGTAGGAACTTCGCTGAATGTAAAAAGCAATGTTGATTTAAAAGAAATTTCACCTGATCAAACTTCTGTTTCTTATAGTGCAGATACGAGAATTGTCGGCAAACTTGCAACATTTGGTGAAGGAGTTATGAGAAATAAGTCCAAGGAAATCGGTGAGCAGATAATAAAAAATTTAAAAGAGAAAATAGAGAAATAGGGGAAAAAGGAGGATAGAGTGGCGGTTATTAATACCAGAGAAAAATACATGGATGCTGCATTAGGCAAGGATAAAGCAGATTTGGTTATCAGGGGTGGAAAGCTTGTTAATGTCTATACAGCTGAAGTTTACAGAACTGATATCACAGTAAAAGATAAGAGAATAATTTCAGTCGGCAATGCAGATTATTTAACTGATGATAAAACTCAGGTAATCGATGCTACAGACAAATACATTGCGCCGGGTTTTATTGATGCACATATTCATATAGGTGGTACTCATCTTACAATGACTAGGTGGGCGGAGGTACTGCTCAAAAATGGGACTACATCACTTGCTACTGATTGTTATGATATAGGTGTGGTTGCAGGAAAAAAAGGTGTAAGGTTTGCAATTGATGAGGCAAATGCAATGGGCATAAATGTGCTTTTTGTTGTTCCTGTCGTGGCATATATGCAGCATAACCCCTTCGGCAATTCAAATACCTTTAATGAATCTGACCTTTTTGACATGCTTGGGTGGAGTGAGTGTGTCGGGGTAAATGAACCACCTGTTGCATGGTTTCTTGAAAAAAATCCTTCAATATTAAAGCTCTGTGATGAAACTTTAAGACAGGGAAAGATAATTGTCGGTCATGGTGCAGGAACTTTTGGAGAGAAACTTATGGCATATCTTAATATGGGCCCCAATTCGGATCATGAATGTCTTAGCAGTGGGGAAGCAATAGAAAAACTGAGACTTGGAATGCAGATTCTTATGAGAGAGGGATCTGCAGCAGTAGATCTTGAACATGTTATAAAAGCTATCACTGAGTATAATATGCCATCCGAGAATTTCATGTTCTGTACAGACGAGAGAGATCCTGTAGATTTTTATGAAGTCGGTCACTTAAATTATACGATGAGAAAAGCAATTACCAGCGGATTAAACCCAATAAAAGCTGTGCAGATTGCAACAATTAATGCTGCGAAGTACTACAGAAAAGACCATGAGGTAGGAAGTATTACTCCAGGCAAACTGGCAGATATCATAATACTTAATGATCTTGCAAAAGTGAATATTGATTATGTTATTTCAAAAGGTGAAGTTGTTGTTAAGAAGGGCAAATATATAAAACCTGTAATAAATGTAAAATACCCGGATTATATGAAATGCAAAATAAACCTTAAGAAAGCAATTGAGTTAAAGGACCTGGTAATTAAAACAGACCGACT
>JAMCQQ010000008.1 GCA_023379515.1 Actinomycetota bacterium | reverse complement strand
CGGAGTCAAAATTAATATTGACAGAGTTTATCAAAGATTTCTATGATGAAATATAGTGAGTAAGAAATATTTAGTAATTTTTTTAGGTTGTTTTTTATTTATTTATGGCTTTTTGTGGAGTTATATCTTAAAAGATTCTTCCAAGCCAAAACTTAAAAAAAATTTATTTCAAAAAGTTTATTTTTCAAGCAATACATCGCAAAATAATATAAACTGGCCGAGTATAGATACGGGTTTTGTTTTGTCCGCATCCGATGTGTCAACTCCCGTTCCAAAAAAAGAACTGCCCTTAAATTATAAAATAAATATCCAACCAAGAAGGCAAGCTTTTAATTTAAGCTGCGAATTTGCCGCTGCATCCAGTATTATTTATCATTTTACAAACAATTTAGACTTTTCTATGAAAAACGAATTAAGCGCGGAAAAACTGCTTATGGCAAAAATGGAAATATCACAAAATCCGAATATTGGAATAAGAATGGGGGAAACTGCGTCAAAAAGCGCGGAAATATTGTACAGGAATTTAAACCAAAGGTTCGGGGGAACGGATTATTATGGAGTTCACGCCCCGCCTTTTATAGAACTTTTTGGAAATTATAAACTGGCAGCAAAACCGCTTAATAAAAATTCTGATTTGGTCTTTTTAATTAAAGAAGCAGTTTCGTCTAATCATTTAGTTATGGCATGGATTCAAATAGGATACGGCAAGCCAATAGACGTTGCACTTTCTTACGGTACTGTCCCGATTATAAAAGGAGAACATGCAGTTGTTGTGAATGGTTACAACCAGCAAGGCTTTTATATTATGGATCCGGGAATTGGCTTTGAAAGATTTGTTAGTTTTAATGATTTTTTAAATGCTACAAAGCAATTTTCAATGCCTTTTCTGGAAGTTTTTCCATCCGACACTGCTTTTTCTTTTGTTCCCAGTTTTCCTATAGATAAGCCGACAGGTTTAAATCGAAATATTATAAACATAAAAATAGAGAACGGGAGCAAAAGAATAGGGGCCGGGTCGGACGTTGCCGGGATATTAAGAGACTTTGGATATCATATTATAGAAATAGAAACAATAACTTGTGAAGATTGCGAAGGCCTCAAATTAAAGATAAAAGAAAATTTTAAAGATTACATCGGGCTCTTAAAAAAAGATATGGCGCTTGCTTTTTATGAAAATCAAATATCTACAGGGCTTTCTGCAAGTGAATCTGCGGATATAATTATAACAATAGGGGAATGAAAAATTTATCCTAATATTGCTGTTAGATCATGTTTTAGAGCTGCTAATTCTGTTTCCGTAGGCTTTCTCGTAATTTGTCTTTCCAGTCTTTTAGCCATTGCCAATGCAAAATGAGGATCATGCATATATATTTCAGGTTGGCCTTCTTCTGAAAAAGAGCTCAGGAATGCATGCCTGTTATTAAATGAGACTTGCAGGTCTCCATTTTCACAAAAAACATAATTATCTAAATAACTTGTTACACGTTTTTCATCATATAATTCGTTTGTTAAAATTAAAGTTATACCGTGTGCTACTATTTTTGCTCTTTTATATTGCACGGACCATGTTCCCGGAAGTTTCGGTAATCTTATGCCTTTGTAAGTATGATCTGCAGATGCTTTTGGCCTTGTTTGTTTTTCTTCCTCAGAGGAGAGTCCTTTCCTTTTGAAATATTCCATTAATTCTTTTCTTATTTCTCTGACTTTTTGCTTGAAATGATATGTCCGATATTCGGGATTGTTTATTGCTTCACAGATTTCGCTGGTTATTTCTGTAACGTTATCTATTACCAGATCTTTATTATGCGTTAGGCCATTAACTTTAATTATTCCGTGTCTTGTTTGTCTTTCTGCTTCAGCATGTCCCGAACTATAAACATATTCGGCATCCCCACTGCTGGAAACTGAAAAGTATTCCACTTCTGTTATGCCGGTATTTCTTCTTATTTTTCTTGAAACTTCTATTTTTTCTGGTTTGTTTTCATCGGAGGAAAATCTAAAATAAAGGTCACCGGTTACTCCGGTAAGGTAATAAGGGTATTCCACTTGTTTTCCTTTGATCATATGAAAATTTAATGCTGTTTGAAGGTTATGAAAAGCAGTTATTAGTTTAACTTTCTCTATTAATGAAGTTGGCTCATTTTCTAAATGAGGTTCAGATTTTTGATATGGCGTGCTATCAAGTACTTGATTTGTCCCAATCCAGCTTCCATGTTTTTTAACGATATTTCTAAACTCTCTTTGCGCCCGATCTCTTAAAAATTCTAACATATTAGATTAAAATAAATATTTTAATCTTTTTAGGTAAGAAAATCAATAATTGCCTATTGCTTTTTACATATTCTTTTAATTAAAATTAACCAAAGGACCTTATGAGTGGAATAATAGACCTTCTTATTCCCAGAGAGAAGAAGTTTTTCAAATATCTTGATAGCCAGGTACTTCTTCTTGACGACTGCATAAAACACCTCGATAAATCCCTTAAAAACAAAAAGAAAATCCTTCGACGAACTCAGGACCTAGATCGGCAAACAGAAAAAACTTTAGAGTATCTGCATAAGAAATCGGACGAAGCAGAAAAAGTATCCCGCGAAATAATAAATTTACTGCACCAGACTTTTATAACTCCAATTGATAGGGAAGAAATAAAATCGCTTTCATCCAGTATAAATTTTATAATCGATTCGATAGAAAAAATAGCAAACGGGCTTTTTTATTTTAAAATTAAAAAAATGGATGATTATTTTCTGAAGCAGCTAAGGGTGCTTAAGGAATCAATTGAAGTCTTAAAATTAATATTTGAAGAACCGTTGTCTTCTAAAAGAAATAGATTACATATAGAAAAAATTAAAACTTTGGAGCGGGAGGGGGATTTAACAATTCTCCATCCTCCGAAATATGTACCCATGGCTATCGCAGCGTAAGATGAAAATATAACCCA
>JAMCQQ010000007.1 GCA_023379515.1 Actinomycetota bacterium | reverse complement strand
CAGTCTAAAAAATAATATGGGAGCGACAAAAGTTTTTTATAAATTCTCTTATCAGTGGTATAGGTGGAGGTGTTATTGTAGAGATTATTCACCATTTATGGAAATAAAGTAAGCCTAGTATCTCTAGGAACTTATGCCCAATACACAAGATTCTGGAGAGATGAAAAATTAGAATAGCCATCTAGGCGAAATGAATAGAACCGCCGACTATCGCAACTGTTTCATCGAGGCTGATGTTAGCACATTGGACGGTGAAAAAACTTGGTAATGGGAGCTTTGGCATTTTGGCCTTTGAACCACTAACACGGATCAACTTCCATTCCTTGTGAATCCCTGACAATCCACTGTCCCTGCTCTACTGCAAAAGTCAGTTGGTCATTTTGATTTGTCAATTTCCACTGAAAATTTCTACCAGACCACACTAATTTTTCATTTTCACCTATTGATGTCGCAGTATCTATTATTTTTGTTTGGAATTGGTTTTTTTGTATTTCTTGCGCAGTAACTTCAATGAAAGTTGAATTTACAAAACTTAGTTTATCTACATGTGCGGCTTTCAGCGCAATATTGTCACTATTACCATACATGGCAACAGATGGATATAAAATACCGTGTAATAAATTACCCACTGTAAACTTTCTCCAAATAGCAATGGTTAATTTATATTTATATTCTTCATTTAAAGGTATTTCTTCTGCAAATTTACTAGATAAATAACTATAAACATGTTCGTTAAGATCACCAAATCTATTTGTGTTTTCAGCATTAACAAAGCTGTAAATTTCACTTAATTTACGTTTGGACTGAAGAATGTTGGTGTTCTCATAAGTAAATCCGATATGATTTAATATTATTTTGGTATTTGTTCGCCATTTAGAAAATACAACAATATCACCAGCTTTTGCATCTAACTCGAATAAAATGTTATTTATAGAAGTAGCGCCATAAAAAATAGATTCGCCGACATCATTTACTCTTCCCAGCTTTTCCACTTTTTTGTGATGGTGGCTGCCGAATCTGGCTCAAACAATCAGGCTTATCATTACAAATACGTCCGCGATAAATATCTAATGGAGGAGAAAACACAGGGGCATTTACTGTAAATCCAGCAAATAAAGGAGTTAATAATCTTTCAATTTGTAGTATATCAACTTTTTTTAAATCAATTTTTTCTATTTAAGAAATAGCTTTGCTAATGTTTTCTCGGTTCAGTTTTTGAATATTCATAGCCATATACTTTTCAGCTTTTTTATCAAGGTGGAAGTCGAGCGTCATTATTTACTTAATTTTATTAAGCTTAAACATAACACAATGTGAAATAATCTATCGGCGATCATTTTATTAGAAAACAACTCCTGACTTATACCGTGACAAAAATCATTTCTAATATTCCATCCTATGGTTTTTGTTAAAATTATACTAAAATAAAAAGCCAAATCATCCCAACTTTTGCCAAGAACATTGCTAGTGTTGCAATCACCAAGCAAAGAACCAAGCGGAGTATATTCATATCCATTAATTTTATTAATTTTTAGAGTTTGTCCACCACAGATTCTTACTACCTCTCTTACACAATTTTCAATAAGCGGGATAAAAATCAAATTTGATACTAAATAGTCACTATCCCAAAAGGATTTTAGTCCTCTCATAATCAAACTTTTGTTTGTTGTACTTAAAATACTTTCTTTTAATAAATAGTCACAGATAATTTGGGGTGTAAAATCTTTCTTTAGCTTTTCAAAAGTCAAATCTAACCACATACTTTCAATTTGCAAATTTTTGGATATTTGATAAAGCAAATGCTCATCATAATTTGCTTCTACACTCTCTAATTGACCTACTGGGGTATTTTTATTATTTACTAAAATTCTATTGGCTAAAAAAGTTAACGGATGTTTTTGAATCAAATCATTAAAGTGTTGCTCATCTCTTTCTTCATTAGGTATAAAATGGCTAGCAATTTGCTTAACAATATCTTCAATCTGTCCATGAAAAATACTGGTCAAAAACTTTTCGATTTCCTCTTGTTTTAAAATAACAGGGACAGAAACTGCTTGCAAAGACTTACTCATAAAATCAGGCGGTAATGAGTCTATAACTTGCCTAATTTTTATTGCCTCTTTTTTTGCTAATTCGCAATTTTCCGTGTGGTCATAATACATATTATGTATTCTATCTAGCCATTTGATCGTTATTATTGGGTCAACCATAAAACGATTGTCGTGCTGCAATACTTTATCAAATCTTGAAAGAACTTCCATCATCCTAAGATAGTCACCTTCTTTCTGATAATATCTAGCTAAAAGACGTGTTATTTGCTCGCCTCTAATGTCGATTAGATTTCCTGTAACAGTAATGTTTTCAAGTTTAGATATAATGTCTTTCTGTTCATCATCACTTAATAGTACTTTTAAATACTTATCTTCCATTAAAATATTAAAAGCCCGATCTCCACACTCATCAAATTTTAATATAAGATTTTTGAGTAAATTTAATCTTGCTTTGTCCTTGATTGACTTAGCTAGATTTACCGCTCTTTTCAATCTACTTAAATATTCGAAATTATATGTTTCTGGTAATAATTTTTGATTACATATTTTTATGGTTTGGTCAACGACCAAACATACTAATTTATAGTATTCTTTATATTTTTTGCGCATTACTTTTTCGTATAGATCAACAACTAAATCAGCATATCTACAAACTAAAATAGGATGTTTAACAGCATGTGCCCTCTTATCCCAATAATCCAGAATTTCCTCGGTAACTTCATCTAGCCTAGGAAAAGTTATTACTTGGTCTTCAGAGGATTTAAATGAAAAAGCTCGCGTATAGTAAGTTTCATCTGATATGTCATCACTAGGCAAAAAATAAAATGCCATAGCTTCAGCAAGATTCTCTATGTTAGGGTCTTCTTGTACACGACCGCCATGTAGACGAATTATGCTTTTTGCAATTTCAATTTCATGAATGGGTGTTATATTTTTATCAATCTCTGTTAAGTACAAAGATATTTCTTTTTTTAGCATAATGTTTAATAATCTTTATAAATTGGGTTTTGGTGCTTTTACATGCACAAGGCCAGTCACTTTTACTTCTTAACCATTGTAATTTTTCTGGTAATCTCAAAGAATGGCAGTTTAATTTTAAAGTTTGTTTTATTTTACGGCTAATTTATGTTCGATACCAAAAAGCTCCTAAAAACCATTTCGCATTCTTTCGCATTTATTTCGTGTTCTTTCGCATTTACTTAATTAACACCCAATTAGTCGATCTACCCTCGCCTTCTTTTTTAACAAACCCACTCTTTTCCAATTTTTTCATTTCAAGTTGCACCATTCTAGCACTAAGAATATTTTTTAGTTTGGCTGCTATTTGAATACCACTTAACGGTTCTTTTTTTAGTAATTGGAGAATTTCTTGCTGTCGTTTAGTGGTTGAAATGTCTTTTTTAGGAGTAACACCGATAGGTTCTAAGAATTTAAAAATAACTGCAAATCCACCAGAATATTGTTCAAATTTAGGTGCTGGAATACCTAGCTCTTTACACTCCTCTATCATTCGCACTGTACCAACCCCAGCTTTTTCTACCCAACCACCAGCACGAAAAACTCCAGCAATATTTGCATTTCTTGGAAAAGATTCATGAGGCTTTTTTAAATCTTTAAGTTGCAATGGTGGCAATAACTCTCCATTGTTCCAGATTTCTAAACGATCATTAAAAATAGAAAATGATATTGAGGCGGCACGTTCTGCATAGTTCCTATGACAAATAGCATTTATTAATGCCTCTCGTAGTGCCATAACTGGTAAAGCAGGTTTATCAATTCTTTGTGCTCTATTCGGCTCAAAAAAACTGGCTACTGGTAAATGGCGCATAGCAAAAAAATTCGCCTCGGTAAGAATTTGAAATGCGTTACCACAAAAATGCTTACTATCAATAAAATTGGCTAATTTATCATTACCTCTATACCGCGTCATTCTAATTAGGCAATGAGAATAAGGAGACTTAATCTTTTTCGCATACAACACTACGGCAGCATTAGTAACTTGCCTATCATCTAACAATTCTAAATGGCGCAACATCTGTTCAATACTATAATTCCTAACTTCAGATGCAATGCGATGCTCTCTAATGCCAGATTCAATGGTGCGTCTTATCTCTTCATTATCTAAACCACCAATACTATAACCAGTGGCCGGTTGCTCATCCCATGAATGATTAAGCTGCCCACGTTTTATTATTAGTTGCTCATATTGATGTTGGGTCATTCTGCTTGTAGTTGATTGATTACGCAGAAATGGTCTACCATCATAAGCATATGGAGTATGGTTGCCAGCAGTAATGGAAATAACAATAACATGTTTACCCTCTTCTACTGTTACATAATCTATGTGAAGGTGTGCTTGTGCCGCTGGTTCAAGTTTAGAAACATGATGGGCAATTTCTTGGCGGGTTTTATCTGTCACATCTTGGCCGATAATTTTTCCATTATCAGTAACGCCAATTAATATTGTGCCACCTTGTCCATTAAGAAAAGCGCAAGCAGTTTCAAATGCTGCTTGCAGCATTCCGGTTGATTTTTTGAACTCGAGAGTTTCTGACTCGGCCTCTCTAATTAATTTCTTAATTTTTTTTAGTGTCATCATAATTATTGACCGTAATATTCATTATGTTACAAACAACAAAAGGTAGTTTTTTCTATAACATAGGT
>JAMCQQ010000006.1 GCA_023379515.1 Actinomycetota bacterium | reverse complement strand
TCATATTTCTTCTCAAGTAAGCCTGAAGATATACTGAAAAATTCTCTCTTCTGCCAATTGAGATTATGCTAACTATTAAAATATCTTCTTTTATTTCATAAACAATTCTTATTTTCTTTTTAAAAACGTATAATTTATAGTAGCCAGTCAGGTCCATTCCGGCTTTATTGCCAAGAGCCTCTCCCATAAATGGATTTGTTTCAAGTTGAATTAGTTTTTTTAAAACAAGTTTTTTTAAACTTCCATCAAGATTCTTAAAATCTTCTTCAGCTTCAGGAATCAGGAATATTTTAAATTTCATAAATTTTATTCTTTTACAAGATCCTTAGGGTCAAAACTATTTTCTGAAATTAGCTTATTTAGACTGATAACAGCTTTTTTATCTCTTCTTTCATTTATCATTTTATAAATTTCCAGATGTTCGATAAGCTCAAAGGCATCCTTTATTGCTTCAAATTCTTCAATTGATATTATTACTGCTTCAAGCTCATTGTTTTTTGATATTACTATTTTCTCGGCCTGGCCAGATTTTAACCTGTTCAATAACTCTCCAAATTTTTTACTGGCTTTACTTGAAGAAATAATCTCTTCTCTTGTATAGGCAACCATAACTAACCTCCGTATAATATTAAGTAAATTATAGAGTAATATATTGTGCAAGTCAATTGATAGTTTAAAAAAGAAATAGTTTCAAAATAGGTAATATAATTTACTCATGCTTATAATTCTATCTTTTATTTTATAAATATCACTTAATTCTAATAAGTTACATTCTTAGATATAATGTTTAAAAAATAATTAAAAAACTTCATTAGAATCAGGAGCAAATATGAAAAAATTTGATTATCAGCCATCCCAGTGGGTACCTTTTAGAGATAAAAAAGTACTTGAAAAAATTAGAAATATAAAGAGGGAAGATATAGAAAGACACCCAAATAAAAATTTAAAGATTATGGTAATACCGGATGAGATTGTTGAATTTACCTGGGTAACGGATATGTTTTACAGGATAAAAAAAGCAGCAGACGAGGATAAAAGATTAGTGTTGATATTACCAAATCCAGCCCATACTTATATGAAGGTAGCCATGTTGATAAACAGATTTAAAATAAATTGCAAAAATCTTTTTATTTTTATCGAGGATGAATATGCTGACCAGGATGGCAATATTGCTCCCGAATCCTACCCGCAGGGTTTTTTAAGAGCCTTGAAAAATTACTTTTATTATAAAATTGATAAAGACTTAAGACCCCCGGAACAACAGATTAAAGGTCCCACTACAGATAATATAAAAGATTATGGGAAAATGATTGCTGATCTGGGCGGTGCAGATGCCTGCTACACAGGACCTGGGTGGACCGGCCACAGTGCGTTCATTGAGCCGGATGCCCCGGAATTTGATGCAGATTTGGAAGAATGGAAAAAAATGAGTTCCAGGGTAGTAACTCTATCCCCGTTTACAATTGCTCAGAATTCACTTCATGGGAGCTTTGGTTTCAGCGGTGACCTGGCATTGGTACCACCGAAAGCAGCAACAATTGGTCCGGCAGAGATTATAGCTTCAAAATATAGAATGGATATGCATGCCTTAAGCACTTACGGAACACCAGTATCCTGGCAAAGAATGATTTCCAGACTATGTCTTCATGGTCCGGTAACCCCTAAATTACCAACTTCTCTGCACCAGATTCTAAAAACAGATGTTTTTATTTCTGAAACTATTGCACAAAATATAGAACCAGATTGGGAGAGAGGATATTAAAGTCCTGTCAATTCTATACTCTTCTGCCACAAAAGAGCAGCGGCGCTTTTATCATATGAAGCTTTTGAAGATAACACTGATTTATTATTTATAAAGTATTTTCCTGTTATATTTTCAACTTCAGGTGAACTTGCAAGATAAATCATCGTTTGTGCCCCTTTTTCAGGACTGGTCAAAAATAAATTCATAAACCTTCTTGCCATTAAAAAAAATCTCCTGTTATTTACTCCCAGATTCGAAGCAATGACCCCAGGGTGAAGCACATTTACCGTTACTCCTGTACCTTCCAGCCGGCGTGCCAATTCATATGTAAATAGAATATTTTCTAATTTAGTTTGGGGGTATACTTTTAAGGCGCTGTATTTTTTTTTATTTTGTAAATCATTAAAATCTATCACAGCTCTTTTATGCAAAAGAGCCGAAACATTAATTATCCTGGATGGCGCACCAGCTTTTAAATTATCGATGAGAAGGTTTGTGAGCAAAAACGGGGCCAGATAGTTTATGGCAAATGTCATCTCGATTCCATCAACACTTTCCTCACGTTTTAAAAAAAGGGCTCCGGCGTTATTTATTAAAATGTCAAGCCGCTGATAGCTGCTTTGAAACTGCTTTACCAGTTGATGGATATCCTTTTGAGAAGAAAGATCCGCAAGCATAAATTGGACCCGGGGATTACCCGTTATTTGCTTAATCCTGGTGACTGTTGCTGTGCTTTTCTCCGGACTGCGTCCGATTATGATTACTGTTGCGCCCTGCCGAGCCAGCTCAAGCGCTGTCACCTCTCCAATGCTTGAGGTCGCTCCTGTTACTATGCATATTTTATTTTCCATAATAGTTATAGTATTTGCCATATATAGTGTTTGCCATAATTATATATCTTTATATATCCTCCAAAATTCTGAGGATCATGGCACCATAATCCTTATTTGTTACCCAGTGTGAGTAGAATTATATGAATAATTGGTATGAGATGTAAAGAATATCGAAACATTTTGTATGTCCAGCTTAGGCTGGTATGTTCAGCAGGAGTCAGTCCTGTCAGGGTAAGAGCCAGAAGCCCTGTAGCTTGAATAGCAGCAGGTAGGGTAACCGAATTGCTGAAGTCTA
>JAMCQQ010000005.1 GCA_023379515.1 Actinomycetota bacterium | reverse complement strand
GAATTAGTTATTTTAAAAAACTCCAATTTTTATAAAATTCTGTACCATGTTTTTCAGATAAATCTCCAAATATCTTAAAACAAAAACTTTCATAGGTATAACGATACCCATCAATACCATTATCAAATACAATTTCTATTTTTTTTACTTTATCATGATCAGATAATTGTATAATCAGTTTGTCTTCAGCGATTGTCAAAGAATTAATAGAATATTTTCCCGACAATCCATTAATAGGTTCCCAACGTGTCCATTCTTCCATACAAATTCCTTAAGCTTTATTATCTTCATATCTTATTTTTATAATTTTATCTTTTTGATCAAGCGGGTGAATTTCCATAATAGGACATCCATGTCTACTATCTGATCTTACTATCACTTTACGTCCATCAGGCAATGTGCCCATTTTTCCATATTGTTTATCCATGTTATAAAAAATCTCCTGATATTTTAAAACAAAGCATTACATCAATCATTTCTATTCAAATTTTACTTTGTATTTTTTACCAAATTCATCTGCTTGTTTAATCCATTGTTTTAAATTTTCTTTAGGGATTATAGTTTTTACAACTGGTTTATAATTTTTAATCCATTGTTTATAGGATATTTTTTCTGGATGAGTTTTTTGGGTTACATTATGCCATGGATAAAATGGAGTAATTTCAAAAATTATATTGCCATTTTCATCGTTATATAACCAGCTATTAAAATAGGGCCGTATTTGTTTATGAGTATTGCTTTGAAAATGATATTTTTCTATCACATAGGAGTCTTTTATGAGGCCTTTGTAATATTGATTCCATTCTAATCCTGGATCATTATTAATGCTATTTTTTAATACTGTTTCATTATTTATCAATTTTTGAAATGTACCAGATTCTACCATGTAATAATAAAAACTGCGCGCAGATTCATTTCCAAATCTTATGTAAATATTATTTTTTTCATCTACATAATCAATATCAATTTCTGCGCATGTTTCACATTCATTTTTATCGATACATTGAGAGTTTATTTTTATATATTCTGTGTTAGATATTTTATATATATGTATATTCATTATTTTTTCTTTATTATTTTATTTGTTTTTGGATCTACTAAACCAGCATTTTTTAATGCATTTTGAGCTGGTGGACGTAACTCTTCAAAAGTTTCTACAATGTATGCATGATATTTACCAGGTCTGTGTTCTGGGCAAACAACGAAGTGATCATCTTCTATGCCAACTAAATAATCTTTACCTTGTACATTAAGTGCTTCATCAACCATTTTTTCTGGATTTTTTGATGGTTTTCCAATGCCATTTGGTGAATTTTTATTATGTTTAGGATTAGGCTCATAAGTTCTTTCTGGATGTTTTTTTACAAATGGCTTAGGTGTTTTATCTTTTTTGTCTTTTGGATCTTTATCATTATTGTTATTGCCGCTATTACCAGAATTGTTGCTATCGCCATTCTTATCGTTGTTATTATACGCATTATTTTTTGCTTTTTGGTCTTTTCTCCATTTGATAAGAATACCAATGCCAATACCTATAGTAATAACTGGAATAGCAGGACCTGTTACAATTCCTCCTATGATCCCACCAATAGTGCCACCTACTGCAGTACCACCACCTACAACACCTCCTATGCCAGGGATAAGAATTACAGGTGCAAGTGCTGCTAGAATGAGTTGATATTGCTCTTCTGTTAATGGACCATATTTTTCAGAGATCTTTTTTTTGAGTTCTTCTTCATCATGAGCAACAAATATGCAAGGCTCAATTTTTCCTGTATGTGGATTTTTAACAAATATAGGTGGTTTATTATCTAGTTTGGGAGCTTCTGGAAAAACAGTCTTATTAGGAATTAAGTCTTGAATATTTGGAGGAGGGGTATGTGCCGTATTAGTAAATTCTTCTAGTTTGGGAATTTCTTTTGGTTGCAAATCTTTTTTATGTTCAAAATGAGCTTGAGTATGAGCTTCTATGTTTATATTGAAAAATAGAATAAAAAATAATGTAAATATATAATGAAGCATCTTGTGCCTTATTTTAAAATAGTATTGATAGTAGTATGGAATTTATTTTTAATTTTATAAATCTTCTGCTTAAAAAAGTTTTATAAAAATATTTAAACTGCTTATTGATTTTTACATAAAGATTCCTGCGTATTTGATTATGTTGTAGGTAAGTTTATTTACAATAATAATAACTTTTATTAAAAATATGTGAATGAAAAATTTATTTAAAAAGTGAAAAAACCTTTTTTACTTCTTGTAAAGATACCTCATAGATAATAGATTTGTTCCTGAATGAGTATGGCTTAGGGTACCACAAAAAATTAACCCCGATTTTAATTGATTAGAATCGGGGTTTTTCTTGTTTTCTTAAAATTTTACTTTGTATTTTTTTCCAAACTCATTGGCTTGTTTAATCCACTTTTTTAGATTTTCTTTTGGAATTATAGTTTTTACAAAGGGTTTAGGTGTTTGATCCTTTTTATCTTTTGGATTTTTATCATTATTATTGCCGTTATTACCAGAATTGTTGCTACCGCCAGCATTATTTTTTTCTAGTAATTTTTTTGCTTTTTTT
>JAMCQQ010000004.1:1075-2804 GCA_023379515.1 Actinomycetota bacterium | reverse complement strand
ATAAAAATTAAATTAAATTATTTTAGTTATGTGAAGGAAAATTCCTCTCTTTATGAATTAGTTATAGATAGAAATATATTATGATATTATAATACCAGACATTTATTTAAGATAACATACAAAATATCAGACTGTCAGAGTGTGATCAGAAAATTAACGTCTACGATATTATAAGCTCAATTTTATTCCCACTCATCAAAAATAATTTAATTTAATTTTTATTTTATATTTATGTGTTGATATATGCTTTTATTTAATCCCTGCTAAAGAGTGCCTGCATGTATGCCATGGCATGGATTGGTAAATAAAATCTAGTGTACCCTTTTTTTAACTTCATGCTATTCAAAAATAAGCCAAAATACTTGCTTCAGCAAACTTGGTTGTTTGTAACTTTTAATCATCTTGAGACATATAACAGCTGCTGAATTATTACTTAAAGATAGGTTCCATGTAAGAAACCAGTTCAGAATAAGGGGAACATTTTCTAGGGGTTTCCGGTCATTAGATTCGATGTTGCAAGAAAGTTAGATCTACTTTAGCTAAAATACACGTGTTCCGGGAGTTACCTGGTCGGTTCTTATAAGAATTAAATGGAACCTATCTTAATAACTGAAAAAAGTGAAAAAAAATTGCGATAAACATATTGAGTACAATTTATTTGATAAAGTACAAAACGGGTATTAGTAAATGAACGAAAACAAATAACGTACGGATAAGAATTAAATGTAGAGAGAGAGACAAATACATACTTCTCTGCTCACTTCATTATGATCGCATTATAATTTTCGTTGGAATTAAGGTTTTTAATTCCTTTCGTTCATAATTAACGAAATTAAAACTATTTTCCAAGAGCCAAATTGAATCTTGTTTGGTTTCATTCATTTTGAGCCAGAGATTTACTTTTTAGTTATTTGAGTTTTGGAAGTGGGAATAGCTTTGGTTGTAGGAATCACTTTACTAACTCGTCCTGATTTATCTTCTACAATAAATTAGTCTTTTAATTGGTTATTATTAAAGAACCCAGCAACGTATTATTATTATTATTATTATTATTATTATTATTATTATTAATATTTTATTGAAAAGAGGGAAAAAATACCATATGATTTTTCGCCTTTTTGTAATAAATCGAAATCGTTCTTTTCATCTAATTCAACTATTTCTTGTACGTAATCAACCAAAAGGTGTTGTGATGTATTTTTCAATAAAGGATGCTACATAGAAATAAATACGACATAACAAATAAATGTAAATCTAGCTTGTGGTAACGTCCGATAGTGGCATGATGATAATGGTAATGATGATGATAATGGTAATGATGATGATAATGGTAATGATAATGGTAGGTGTAGTACCTGGAGGATGTGAGTGGCACTCGCTCTTTTGGAAGGTTCTTTTTCTAAAAAAAGTTAAAATTTGAAAAAAAATAACCAAAAAAAAATACGTACCCAAACATTGAGTAACAATCTCAACGAAACCAGTACTGAACTTAGATGCCTCTCTGAGACTAGGCGAAGGTCCCTTTAATATAGCTTGCGCCATCTTTCACGATTAGAATACGAAAAAAAGATAATAAAACAAGAAATGAAATACTTTATTTCCAGCAAGTGAAAAATTAGGAGGATCCTTCTCTGCCATTTCAATCAATGTTATACCCATTGACCAGATATCAACCTAGAAGCATCAGAAAATGAAAGTAAAAATTGAAAATGAAAATAACCTTTGCATC
>JAMCQQ010000003.1 GCA_023379515.1 Actinomycetota bacterium | reverse complement strand
AAACACATTTTTATTATGAATTTTCCACGTTGAGTTAATTCATGACTTAGTATTTACATCTAGATCGTAAAGCACGGTATATTATAAATATAAGTACATATAATATTTTAAATATAGTGCCGGCTATGGTTACAAACAACGCTTATTTCCAAGAAGCCTCTTCCTTCCTTCTTATTTCAGCGATTTTCTTTTGATGGTCCCAAGCGTTGATCGAATCCTGAACACGTCCCATTCTTTCGTACAATGTAGCGAGGGCTGCCCACCTTGTGATAGCATGTGGATGAGCTGTGCCGAGTGTACGCTCAGTAATTCCAATGGATTCTTTGAGAGTTGCCTCTGCTTTTGGATAGTTGAGTTGTCCAATGTAAACCCCTGCTAATCTGGAAAAGTAAGAAGAGAATAAAGAATAAGAATTAAGATGAGGAGTAAGAAAAATACCCATATAAATTTTCAGCTACTTCAGGATGCTCATTTCCAAAGAGATCTCTATTCATATCTAAAGCTTTCAAGAAAAATCTATCAGCCCTATACGATTAATTTCTTTTATATTTCAAATTGTTTTTTTCTTTCCGCTTTTAAATATTCGATCATACCCATCATTTTCAAATTATGAGTAAGGCGAGCATAGTTCTCCTAATAAGTTCAAAGTGTAAGCGACTCTTTGATTCCTATGACCTAAGGATTTTTCTAACATATATAATGCATCTTGATGATACTTTTCAGCAGTATCAAGTTCTTCATTTTTTTCTACAAGTACACGCGCCTAGTAAAAATAAGAATTGATATAATTGATTTTATATAATAAAGTGGTTTTATAATCTTGTTTTTTTAATAATTTTAAAAAAATGAATCATACTAAGCCATTCAAATTATTTGCAACTTCTGGGCTTTCAGAACCAAATTCTTTTTCACAAATATCCTTAGCAATAGTATAACAATCCCACGCATCATTCATACGATTAGTTTTACGATAAATGGTTCCTTAAAAATTAATTAAATAAAATATAATGAAAAAAAATAATAACAAAAACAATAAGCAACTTAAATTGAAATAAAATTCAATAGAAAAAGTTAATTTACCTAAGTCATTCAAATAGAAAGCATATTTTGGATGCTCTTCTCCAAATACAGTTTTGATGATAGCAATACTACGTTCATAGTATTTTTGAGCATCAACATAATTCCCTCTCTTTTTTTCTAATTTTCCAATTGCATTTAAATTTTCAGAAACCTCTGGATGATCTTTACCTAGATGTTTTTCATTAATTTGCATTGCTTTAAGATACATTTCTTTAGCTAAATCATAGCGCGATGAAATAGCATGAATATCGGCAGCATTGTTTAAGAAACGAGCTGCTTTTGGATGATTAGCACCAAGGGTCTAGCGTAATAAGTTAAACGAACTATTTTTTTTTGTTATCTCTTTCATTTCTTTAATGTATTATTATTTCACTTATTATCCACATACGACTTCAAGAATTGAAAGGCCTTCTTCAATATTTTTAAGGGCATCTGCTAATCTTCCGGTATTTTTATACAAGATACCCAAATTGTTACAAATTTCGGCGACTTCAGGATGTTTTCGACCAAATTGAGTTTCATAAATGTTCATGGCTTTCAAATATAAATTTTCAGCTTCTTTGTAATTATTCATTTTACGCTCAACATCAGCTAGATTGGCACATGTCTCAGCTACACTCACATGAGTTTCACCATAAAGCTAAAATACGTTATCAAAAATAAATAAATAAAATTGAAAAAACTTACAGAGCAAATCAAGATTTTTTTTCAAAATAGAATAGGATAGAATTTTTGGGTTAACATACATAACTCAATATCTGGAGAGCTTCTTCATAGAAAGCTTTGGCCTCATGATATTTACCAACCTTTTTAAGAACTTTTCCTAATGCATCTAAACATTCGGCAACACTAATACATATTAATGAAGAAAAGAAAAAACAATGAAAAGAAAAGGTTGTCAAAAATATATTGGAGGTGGTCGAAAGATAAAGAAAGAAATAGTACCTAGAATGTAAATCACCAAAATTAGATCTATTAATATACAAAGCATCTCTATAAAGACTCTCAGCACGTGTATAGTTTGATTGTAAACGATATACATCAGCAATAGTTTTTGTATAGAGTGCAGTTTGAGGGTGAGATGAACCCAATTGTTTTTCAACGATAGCCAAAGCTTTTTCGTACAATTGAATAGCATCTTCGTATTCACACATTTTTTTATGAATCAAGGCACGAACCCAAAGACATTCGGCGAATTTAATGTGATCACTACCAAGAAGTTTGGTTCTCACTATTAAACATCTTTCTACCATTGCTACTGCTTCTTGATATTTGGCAGATTGTAAATGTAATCGACTAAAATCGTATAAAATGTCACTCACCTTAGAAAATAAATTTAAATATTATATTATTTTATTCGTTCTTTTTTTTTTGTCTAATTTATAATACCTCAGCAGAGAATTCAGTGTATAATTCTACAAAGGAAGCCAAGCAAGATTGAAACAATTTAGTGGCAATATCATTATTACCATTTTCAATCATAAAGTTACCAAGAGTATGAGTAAGGCGAGCATAGTTCTCTTTAGAAACCTGAAGGTATCAATAAAAGAAGAATAAAAGGTAAAAATTCAAAAAATAAAAATTCAAAAAATAAAGATAAAAAAAAATAAGGATATTACATACTTTAGATTTATGAGCTTCAAGGGCTTTAACGAATACAGAAGCGTCAGATGACATTCTAGTACACTTTAAATATGAAAATAATTCATATTTAGTGAGAGGAGTATAAAGGTCAGTCAATATAGTGATATCTGATGAAAGAAAGTCAGTCAAATCTTTAGAATTTCCTAATTTCAATAAATGCCAAGGATATTCTACAAGTTTTCTTTCGGAAAAAGCTTTTTGT
>JAMCQQ010000002.1 GCA_023379515.1 Actinomycetota bacterium | reverse complement strand
CTGCCAACAAAAATTCAATAATAGCCTCATTTAAGGTTACAAAAATAAGCACTGCTAACAAACTCATGTCAAACGGTTAAACCGCACTATCCTCTCTGGGCCGGGTTATCAGTTGGTACAGGTTAATGAAGAGTCCGACTATTGTCAAGGTATTATCAATGCGCGGCAGCGCAGACTCAATACCGTTTGCCAATCTCATTTCAAGCTCAGCTATTTTTTGATCCCTTTCCTGTAAAGTTTCCTGCAGGATGATAATTTGCTGGTTTAAAGAAGCCAAGGTTGTTTGTAGATTCTCAACTTGAGTCTCTAAATCAGTTTGAGGGGCTTTTTTAGGTTTTGGAGCATTGAAAACTATTTCAGACATCAGTAGCGGGCAGCTTGAGAGTTATAGTACAAGAGGAAACTTAAGTTGTCAACCACGTGTGTAGGCAGGCCACATAGGTAACACTTTGTTAAAGAAGATTTTGTCAGCATACTCCAGGGGTGTATCTAAATCAAGTGATTCATGAGGTCTGTAGGAGTTGTATTTAACAAGCCAGGTAGTTAAGTCTAAATTTGCCTCTAATATGTCTTCTAACCCTACCTCAGAAAAGTCCAACCACTCATGCTGGATGGTAGAATTAAATCTTTCTAAGGTAGGGTTGTCTTTTGGAGTATATGGCCTTGAGTAAATCTGAAGTATTTTTAACTGTTCACAGGCTCTCTCAAAATCTCCTTTAAACTCTGAGCCATTATCTGAGTGCATTAAATCTACTCTACCTTCCACCAGATACATTAACCTCTTTAAGAAATCCTCTGCATATCCTGAAGTATTACTTTTGTATACTCTGGCATAGGCTATCTTGGTAATTTCTTCTAAGGCTGTGAATATGATCCTTCTTTGCCCATACCACCAGATGATTATGGCATCAATATGCCATAAAAACCCAAACTCTTTAATCTGTTTAATTTGATCTTTAACAGTATTAATCCTAATTTTAGGTTTGAGATTCCTTCTTTTCTCAACAGTCTTGCCATGTTTTTTAGGATCAGGGTAAAGGCTATGCTTTCTAATCACTCTTTCAATCTTCCAGGTAGAAATTATTTCCCCATACTCTCTTTTGTAAATCTTCTTAAGCTTTTTCTTTCCAAATTCCATGTTCTTTTTTCTTAAGGTAATAATTCTCTGCTCTTCCTTGTAAGTCACCATCCAATCTCTTGTCTTTTGAGGAACCCTGGAGTGTTCCTCTAGGCTTTGCAGGTGAGTTTCATTAAATCTACCTAACCATTTATGGAATGTTTTTCTGGAGATCCCAAAATGGGCAGCTGTAGCTTTGGCATTTTCTGAAGATACACTGTAGTAGAAGATTATCCATTCCAGTTTAATTTGAGCATCTAAAGAGAGTTCCTTTTTGGCAAATCCCCTTAAGATATTCCACCTATCTGGTAATTGTTTGTCTTTGCTAGGAAAGTAGAAATGCTTCTGAAATTTATGCTTGCCCATCGGTTTAAAATCACCTCCTTAAGTTAGTTATTCTAACTTGGATGTGTTACCGATGTATCTCAGCCTACTCATATATTTATTGGTTTATACAAAAACAACTATAGTTAGTAATTTTTAGGTAGGGATTAACTGGAAATTATCAGTTAAAGTGAAAAATTTAGACCTTGTAAAATTATTGCTGATTAATAAAGAAAATGCAGAAGATGAGAAACATCGGTTACACATCTAAGGTATAGTTTATACCTTAAGGAGGTGAGAAAAACCGATGACATTTGATTCCTGGAGAGGGTATCATTATTTTCTAACCAAAGACCATTTAAAAACAGGTTCTCATAGGTGGAACAGCTTAAGAGAAAGAGCCAGAAAGGAAGTTAATGCTTCTGCCCAACTGAAGCTTGAGTGGATTATTTTCTATCATCTTCAGGCAGAGGGAAATGCTTCATTAGTAGCCAACCACTTTGGGATTACCAGAAAAACTTTTCATAAATGGTTGAAAAGATTTAAAGAGAAATGTCTGGCAGGTTTAGAAGAAGAATCAAGAGCTCCTATTGCCAGGAGAAAAAGACAGGTTAGCTTAGAGCAAAGGCTGAGGATCAGAGCCTTAAGAAAAAGCCATTACAAGTATGGCAAGATGAAACTGGTAAACCTATATCTTGCTTTATACCAGGAGAAAATCTCTTCCTGGAAAATCCAAAAAGTAATTGAGGAAGATAGTTTATATCCTGACAAAGTCAAAGCCTCCAGGTTGAGAAACAAACAAATCCAGGCTAAATCTCACCAAAAACAAAGGATTACCAAGCTTATCAAAGAAAACAAAGTTAACTTTTTATGGCATATCGACACAGTTATTTTAACTCTCTCAGCAGGAGGATACAGATATCTTTTAACAGCCATTGATGAGGTATCTAAAATGGCCTATGCCTGGGCTTATTCTACCCACTCATCAAGGAATGCTAAAGACTTTTTAGAAAGGCTTAATTATTTAACAGATCACAAAGTAATTAATATACACTCTGATAATGGGAGTGAGTTTAAAAAGGAGTTTGAGGAGGCCTGCATACAGTTACAAATACCTCAATGGTATTCCAGGCCTCATACTCCAAAGGATAATTCAGTTTTGGAAAGATTTAACAGGACTATTCAGGAAGAGTTTGTGGAAATGGCAGATGTTGACCCTTATTTTATTGATGAATTTAATCAAGCCTTAACAGACTGGCTTATTGAGTATAATTTCAGAAGACCCCATCAAACCCTTGACTACAAAACTCCATTGCAGTACCTTGATGATTATTACAAAGTGTTACCGATGTACTCATCCAGTACAGAAAATTGCTATTATAACTTTGATATGATAGAAAAGGATTATGAAAAAGGTCTCGGTAATTATACCAACATACAATAGCTGGAATACTCTTAAAAGCTGTATAGCCTCAGTTCAAAACCAAAGTTTTAAACCGGGAGAGATTATAGTAGTTAATAATGGATCAACAGATGGAACATCAAAAAAGGTTAAGAAGAATTTTCCCGCCATAAAACTTATTGATTTAAAGACTAATACAGGAGTTACTGGAGGAAGAAATACCGGCATAGAAGAAGCTAACTTAACATCAGATTATTTATTTTTTTTCGATCACGATATGGTCGCCGAGAAAAATATGCTCAGTGAACTTGTTAAAGTGGCAGAAAGTAGTGGGAAAATAGGTATTGTAACTCCAAAAATATATTATTGGGGTAAAAAGAAAATAATTTGGTCTGCCGGTACCGCCATAAATTTATGGACAGGTAGGATAATATTTAGGGGAGGAGAAGATAAAGGTCAATACGAGGAAGTTGAAGAAGTCCAGGTGGCTCCGGCTGCAATACTAGTTAAGCATGGACTATTAAGTAAAATACATTCTTTTGATGACTGTTATTTTGCTGTTTATGAAGATACTGATTTTTGCTTCCGTGCAAGAGAGAAAGGATTTAAGACATATTATGCACCTAAGGCGTTGGCATACCATAAGTTATCCTGGGATCCAAAAGACGATGTAGAGAGGGTACTTTCAAGAGCATATTGGGTTGGAAGGAATAGAGTAATATTTATGAGAAGATTCGGAAAAAATTTTTTTGTATTTTCTTTTTTTCTAATCCTATTTTGCATTTATTATTTTCTTCTTTCATTTTTTAATAAAAGAACTTTGGATGGAGTAAAATTTCTAAAGGGTACGTTCGACGGATTATTCGTAAAATGCAATGCATAAGTTATTTTGTAATATCTCATTAGTAAGATTAGTAAATAGTAAATGGTTTCCCTTATTTATAATAGCAACAATTCCTGCACTACTTGTTGTAATTTGGTTTAAAAGTGGGGAGATATTAGGTACAGGAGAATCAGGTTTACCTTTTTATGATTTTAATATTCAGCTTAATATTAATAAAGATGCTTGGGCATATTATACATTGGGACATCCTTTAAATATTGGAGCGGCCGCAACACCGACCTATTGGTTTTTTACTCAACTGCAGAATTTAGGAGTACCGACATTTATTCTACAAGCTTTTTTTATATGGATAATTTTTCTTATAGCAGGGTTGGCAATTTACAAACTGGTCAGAGAGCTTTTTGCAAGCATTGGTTGGATACATGCGTTACTAGCTGTTTTATTTTATTGGTTTAATCCTTTTTCTCTTGTGAATGTTTGGAATAGGTTTTTGAATAACTTTTTTGTCTTTTATGCACTATTACCTATTTCCGTTTATCTTTTTCTTAAGGGTTTGAGGAGAAGAAATTATATATTTGCCCTTTTGATAGGATTTGTTTCGGCGTTACTAGCTTATGCTTTAACTTCGGTGGCATTTGTTTTTATGTTTTGGGGAGTTTTATTTTACTTGGGAGTTTTTTATTTTATAACCCACAGAGGTGAACGGTTGTTTATTTTTAAGTTTTTTTTATTGACATTATTTTTTTGGTTCCTAACAAATTTTTGGTGGATTAGTCAGGTATTAAGTTATTTGCAATTAGGTAGTTTTAATGAGGTGATTAAAACTTCTTTTAAACAGGATACGAACTATAATACTTTTTCCTTACTTAGCGAAAGGTTAGGATTTTTAACTTATATATTTAGGTTAAAACATACCAGTTTTTTTACTGATATATTCCAGCAAGCCTGGGTTAGAATTTACTCCTTCCATCTAATAGTCTTTTTTGAATTTTTAATTTCAGGTATTTTTTTATTGCCTTTGATAGTTAAAAAAAGATCTGGTTATGTAATTATGATGGCCGGATTGCTATTTATTTCGATATTTCTGGCAAAAGGAAATAATCCTCCTTTAGGTGAGATTTTTGATAAAACTTTCTCAAGTTTTTCATTTCTGCAGATATTCCGAAATCCTTTAGAAAAAATTGGATTTATATTATCGTTTTCCGCTGCCGTATTATTTGCTGCAGGTTGTTTTGAAATAGAAAGGATAATTGGGTTAAGCAGAAAAATAATTACACGGATTGTCATAAGTTTGTTTTTGCTGGTAATTTGGGGATTTCCCTTTTGGACAGGATATGTATTTACTAATACAGAATCCCCTATTAATAAATTGGAAGTGGGCTATCGTGTAAAAGTACCAGTAGTTTATAAAGAGGTGTTGAAGTGGTTAAATTCACAAAGGGAAAATTTTAGATTGATAGGTTTGCCGATTGGAGGAGAAGGCATCACCTATACATGGGAAAAAGGGTATTCAGGGGTAGAGTTAACTAACCAGCTATTGCCGAAGGCAGCAATCTCGTTTAATACAAATATTCCCTTCTATGATGATATTTCAAGTGCTTTAGGACGGTTAATTTCTACACGCGAAGGTTTAGCAAAAATTATGGATATTTTAAACAGTAAGTACGTTTTGGTAAGAAGTGATATAGACTGGAAAGCTCGGGGTATGCGGGATCCGGATATTATCAGTCGGAGGATAGAGAAGATAGCCTCTGCCAGCAGTTTAGAAAAAATTAAAGAGGGGGATAGTTTAATTTTTTGGATGGACACCGGTTGGAAAGATAGAAGTATTTATGCTGCATAAATACTTCTATCTTTCCAACCGGTAAGTCCGATGGAAGATATATTAAATGTAGAAACAGAAAAGGCAGCAGCTTTATATAACAGTCAAATCCCAGCTGATGATGGATTGGTAAAATTTGAAATTATCCATCCAAGATTTAAATTTGGTATCGGCGAAAAAAATATTGAATCCAGCATAATCTTAAGAGATGATATCGTTTTTCCGGCTGTAAATATATTACCTTCATCTCCTTTATATCCTCTAATTTCGATAAAAGAAAGATTTGAAACTGCCAGAATTAGCGACCAAAACTTTAAAATAATCAAAAGAGTGTCTTTGTTGGGTAAAAGATTAGTAGAAGCCGATAAAGAATCGAAATTAGGTCATTTTGACGGAGCAGTTAAGGCATTCAGCAACTACAACAGGCAGCTAAAAGAATTATCCTTTTATAATTTGGGAGATGACCCAAATAAGGCCGATAAGACTATAGTGCAGGAGGAGTTATATACGATTTTTTCAAGACATTCTGAACTTTTAAGGAAGCTCATGGATATTTTTCCTTCTGATAAAAAAGATAAATTAATAAACACGCAAGAAGCATTAAAGAGTTTTCTTATAGACAGCGGCATACAGCCAAGTTTTGGTTACTTGGAAAAAGAAGATTACCCTTTAGTAAACAGGGCGGTTTATCAATTTGCGGTAGATAAAGAAGGTAGCTACGAACTTTTGTTTAACATGCCTAATTGGAATAACTATTTTAAAAAATCATTCAGCGAATCTATACTATTTCAAGTGGATGATAATTTAATAGCCAGACGAGGAGAATTGAAAAAGGACGGATTATTGTCTTTTGGTTTCTTTAAGCTATCTGCCGGGAATCATGAAATAGGATTGAATGAAGTTGAACCTGTTAATTTGGTTGACACTCCTGCGGAATTTCCAATGGAAATAGATCATGGAATATTGGAAAAATCATTCCCGATCAAAAATCTTGATCCATATTCATCCTATGTTTTAAATGTGAATTATTTAATAAAGAAAGGCAATGGAGTTTTAGTCAGCATTGAGGGAAACAATGATCCGGTTAAAAAAGGAATCGTCCAACGTCAATTCCGTAAAAATTTAGGGCCGGATGCTTACAATTATAACAAAAAAAGATACACAGCCTACTATACCCCTACTAGGACTTCCGATACTGCTAATTTGATTTTTAGCGTTTTTCCTTGGCATTTTTAATAT
>JAMCQQ010000001.1 GCA_023379515.1 Actinomycetota bacterium | reverse complement strand
ACATTTTCAATGTTTTTGAAATTGTATACAATAATGTTTTTAAGGAATATAATTATTATTTAGAAAAACTTTTAGAGATTACCGGCAAAACTTTCCACCTTTCAGGAAGTGGTCCAACTGTATTTTCTATTTCAGACTCAGAAGAAGAGGCCAAGTCAACATTGAATCAGTGTGAAGTGGAATTGAAGTTGAATAAATATATTGCCCAGACAGTTCCATAATATAAATAAAGAATTTTTTATGTGAGAAATATAAATATAATGTGAGAAGCATAAATATACATGTAATATGTAATATAAATATAATAAATATAATATACTTAATATACAATAAATATGAACATAGATGAAAAAAGCAGAGAGACAAAAAATAAAATTCTAGAAGCAGCAATGCTTTGTTTCTCATCCAAAGATTACGAATTGACAGGTGTAGATGAAATATGTGAGAAAGCCGGCATAACAAAAGGTGCTTTTTATTATCATTTCAATGCAAAACAAGATTTACTGCTTGAGCTTTTAAATCAGTGGATGCAAAAAATTGGAAATATTCTGGAATCTGCAAAACAGGAATCCAAAGATTTTAACTCGATATTTATAAATCTCCCTCACAAAATAAGACCTTATTTTGAAAAAGAGATCAATCAAATATCAATTTTTTTGAAATTTTTTATTAAGGGAATATCGGATCCTTTAATGGGCAATTTAGTAAAACAATCATATAAGGACTATCTTGATTTTTTTTCGGGCATTATTCAGGAAGGAATGGAAGCAGATGTTTTGAAAAAATATGATCCCAGAAAAGCTTCACGTATATTGTTTGCACTGACCGTAGGCTTGCTTATCCAGGGCTTGATTGATCCTGAAGGAGAAGACTGGGAAAGCTTTGCCAAAGAATGCATAATGTTTTTTCTTTTATAAAAACTTTAATTATAAAAATAGAAAAGAGATTTTTTATGAAGATTTTATTAATTTATCCGGAATATGAAGATGCTTTTTTTAATCCTAAAAAAGTCTTCAAGTTATTAGGCAAGAAAGCCGCATATCCTCCACTGGGGCTTTTGACCGTTGCAGCGATGCTTCCCGGGGAATGGGAACAAAAATTAATTGATTTAAATTGTGAAAACTTAAGAGAAGATCATATTAAATGGGCCGACTATGTTTTTATAAGTGCAATAATAGGCCAAAAAAGATCAACCCGCAAGATTATAAACATAGCCCATAAAATGGGTAAAACAGTTGTGGTCGGGGGATCCTTGTTTGCCAACGGTTTTGAAGAATTTTCTGATGCGGATGTTATTGTCCTTGGAGAAGCGGAAGATATCCTTCCGGGTCTCATTGATGACCTTAAAAATGGCGAGTTCAAAAAGATATATTCCAGTGAAAAATTTCCTGATATAAAAAATACTCCTGTTCCACAATGGAATCTTGCAAATTTATCAAACTATAATTCCATTTGCATACAGCTTTCGAGAGGTTGTCCGTTTGATTGTGAGTTTTGTGACGTAGTGCATCTTAACGGAAGAAAACCAAGGATAAAAAGTAAGGAACAATTAATTGCCGAACTGGAGTCTTTATATAACTTAAACTGGAGAGCAGGAGTATTCTTTGCAGATGACAATTTTATCGGTCAAAAAGCAATAATTAAAAATGAATATCTGCCCGCAATAGCGGCGTGGCAAAAAAAGAAAAATTTTCCCTTTATTCTGAGCACACAAGTTTCAATCAATTTTGCCGATGATTCCAAATTAATGAAGTTAATGATAGACGCGGGATTCGCTACAGTTTTTATAGGAATAGAAACACCGGATCCTGACTGTCTTGAAGAATGCGGTAAATATCAGAATAAAAACAGTAATTTGCTTGAATCTGTAAAGAAAATCCAAAATATGGGTTTTGAGGTTAATGCCGGATTCATACTTGGATTTGACAGTGATAAAGAAACTGTGTTTCAAAATCAGATCAATTTCATCCAGAAAAGCGGAATTATTGTAGCCATGGTCGGACTTTTAAACGTATCTCCAAAAAGCAGGTTATACGAGAGGCTGAAAAAAACCAACAGGCTGGTTGAAAAAAGTTCAAACAGTAACAGGGGACTTTCTGAATTGAACTTTATTCCTGTGATGAATGCCAATAAGCTTATCGATGGTTATAATAACGTATTAACTACCATTTATTCACCAAGGTTTTATTATGCCAGGATAAAAACATTCTTACGTGAATATAAGCCTAAAAGATTAAGACATTCAAAAGTTAGTTTTTATCATGTAAGGGGTTTATTTTCATCAATATGGCTTCTGGGAGTATGGGAAAAAGGCAGACATTATTATTGGAAATTAATTTGGTGGAGCATATTTAAAAGACCGGGTCTCCTGCCTTATGCTATAGGTTTACCTCTCGGCTTGCTGCATTTTAAAACATTTGCATGGGCCAAACAGTATAATAATTATTTTAGATAGAATTAATTTATATGTGTCTTATCGCAAGCTTAAATCTTTTAAGTATTTTTGGTCTATAATAGCTTAGGCTAATTCCATTTCTATTTCTTTATTTGCAACTTCTAAAAATACTTAAAAATGCATGTTAAAAGAACAAATTTTAGTATTAAAAATACTCTAATTAATCAAAAAAATATTGCTTAGCATAGTAGTATTCCATAGGAAAATCAAAAATTTTGCAAGGTCGGATTATTTGGTTTGATTATAAGACAAAAAATAACTTTTATAAGATAATTAAAGCAATATTTTTTATAAGTTTTTTAAATGAAATCAAAAAGGCATATACTTATTAAACAGAATGAAATTATTGTTACTCATCTGGGCAATAAATTTATATTTTTTTATTTGGAGGATTATTATGAAATATTATTATCAAAGAGAAATTAGGCATGATGGATTAAATAAATATAAAATTGTAAGAGGTGAAACTCAATATGAGGTAGATCAGAAAGCTAATACACAATTACATCAATGGGCTGAAATGTATAATAAGAAATTAGAGACTGAACGAAAAGAACAGGGAAAAATTAAGCAGCAAGAGTTTATAGAAGGTCAAATCCAAAAAGCAGAAGAAGAAACAGAAAATGCAAAAATAAAAATAAATAACATTAGAAATTTTTTAAAAGATTCTTTAATCAGGCCCCCAATTACTTTTGATATTCTTAAAGATAAATCTAAATTTAGTGAACCAAAACCAATAAAAAAGTTACCCCATGACAGGAAAGAAATAGAAATAAAACCTGAATTAAAGGATTTTGCTCCAAAAATTGGCCTTATAGATAAAATGATTAAAAGTAAACTGGAACAAAAAAATAAAATTGCTGAAGAACAATATATTGAGGCTCTTAAAGAGTATAACTCAAAAGTCAATGCAAATAATTGGATTGAACAGAAATATAAGGAAAATCTAGCTACATGGGGAGAAAAAGAAAAAGGATTTTATATAAATCAAAATAAAGAAAATGAATTGATTGATAAAAAGAAAGCAAAATATGAATCTAAAGACCCTTCTGCTATTAACGAGTTTATTGAGTTAATTTTATCAAAATCTTATTACCCTAAAGACTTTAAAAAAGATTTTACTATAGATCTAAATAATGAAAATAAAATTTTAATAATAGACTTTAAATTACCTGAGTTAGAAAACATCCCGAAATTAAAAGAAGTAAAATTTAATAAACTAAAAAAAATACTTGAAGAATCGTATATATCAGATAGTGAATTAAAGGAAATTTATGATAGTTTTTTATACCAGGTTTCTTTAAAAATTATCTACGATATTTATAAATCCGATTATGTAAACACTATAGAAGCAGTAGTATTCAATGGTTGGATAGAAACCATAGATAAAAAGACAGGGAAAGATGTCACATTATGTATTTTATCTGTTCAAGCATCAAAAGAAGAGTTTCTATCAATAAATCTTGAAAAAATTAATCCTAAAGAATGTTTTAAAGGTTTAAAAGGTGTAAGCAGTGCAAAACTTCATACAACAACGCCTATAGCTCCGATTTTACAAATGAATAAAGATGATAAAAGATTTATTTCCTCTTATGATGTAATAAAAAATATAGATAATTCACAAAATATTGCTGCAATGGATTGGGAAGATTTTGAACATCTAATTAGGGAAATTTTTGAAAAAGAATTCTCCCAAAATGGTGGAGAAGTTAAAGTAACACAATCAAGTCGCGATGGGGGAGTTGATGCTGTAGCTTTTGACCCTGATCCTTTAAGAGGTGGTAAGATTGTTATTCAAGCAAAAAGATACACTAATGTTGTTGGAGTGTCTGCAGTCCGTGACCTTTACGGAACTTTAATAAAAGAAGGAGCTACAAGAGGAATATTAGTTACAACTGCTGACTATGGTTCAGATGCATATGGGTTTGCTAAAGGATTGCCTTTAACGCTATTAAATGGTTCTAATTTGTTA
Organism: Actinomycetota bacterium; assembly: GCA_023379515.1. The sequence goes on along the minus strand of JAMCQQ010000001.1, from coordinate 1,354 downwards.
CAACTATTGGAAAAACATGGTCATAAAGCAAAGATAGATTTAAAAGAAGCTAAACTGATAATTGAAGAACAAAAGAAGTAGAATTAAATGGTTTTGGTTAATTCATTAATATCATTAACCTGTAAATAATCAAATAACTTCTTGATATCAGCCCTGTATTTATGAATTGTAGATTTTGCAGCATCTTTTTCTGTTTGAAGATAATTTAAGAAATTTATTCATAATAATAATTTTGAACTATTAATTATGGAGAAGGTAGTAGAGTCAAATATTTTAACAAATTTTTCTATTATCACTACCAATATCTCTCGGAATTTTCATACAGCATTCAATTCATCTTTTGCTAAATGCAATCTTATAATTTTTGGTGTGTTTTCTTTATCAAAATGACAGAGTACCGCATTAATAAATTTATCATAGCTTCTTGACAAATAAAAATTATTAGTTAAGATACTTATATGTTAAGAGACTTAACTATTTAACTGCTTAACAAACTTAATTGAATTTATTAATGATTTAACTTTATTTCGGTTAATTGAATTGATATGGGTAATGACAGAAAGAAACTGACAGAAAAAATTCTTGAAAATATTAATGCTATCAAACGTAAAATTGCTGCAGAAATGCATATTTTCTTTGACGAGGCATCAATAACGCACTCACAATGGGTAGTTTTGTATTTTATTAAGAAGAATAAAAATATAAATATAAAAGATCTTGCCAATTTGCTTGGTGTAACAAGCAGTGCAGCTACACAGATTGTTGATGGTCTGGTTAATAAAGGGTTGCTTTTAAGAAGAAGAAGTCCTGATGACCGCAGGACCTTGAGAATAGAATTATCGGAAAAATCAAAAAATCAATTTGACTCAATAAAAAATCAAAGTTTTAAGACACTATCTTCTCTGTTTGACGTTCTGGACGATGATGAACTTTTAAAATATTGTGAGCTCAACAATAAAATTGCAGATAAAATCTTATTGAAAACACAGGAAAGAAAGAAAGATATATTATAGCGGACTATTGATATTGACGTTTTTGTTTATTGAATAAAGAAAGAGAAAAAATTTCATGATTAGATTAGCAAAATATTTAAAGCCATTCATACCTTTAATTTTAATTGCTATCGTGCTGCTTTTTGTTCAGGCTATGGCAGATCTCTCACTTCCTGACTATATGTCAAATATAGTCAATAACGGCATACAGCAGGGCGGCATAGTAAATGCTGTGCCGGATGCAATTCGCCAGAGTGAAATGAATAAGCTCGTTGTATTTATGAGTCCTGAAAACAAGGCTGAGATAATTAAGGATTATAAATTAATCGATAAAAATTCTTCCGAAAATTCTATTCTCAAGG